>JAJZGM010000045.1 GCA_021828525.1 Nitrospirota bacterium
GCGATGGAGATCCTGCTTGATCGTGGACATCTTTCCGGGCTTCTTCCTGACGGTGCCAGGATTCTTTTGCCGGTTCCCCCTTCAAAGAAGCGACTCATTGGCCGGGATCTCTCCTTTCCGGATATTCTTGCCTTCCGGCTGCACCGCATCGGGGGGATCCCCCTTTCATTTTCCGGAATTGAGCGGACGACGGAGACCCCCCAGAAGACCCGGAACCGTCCGGAAAGGCGGGAGACTCTCTTTTTCCCCCATTTTTGCCTGGACTTAAAAGGGCTTTCCGGGTCCCCGAGAGAGGGAATTGTCTTAGTCGATGACCTGATGGTCACCGGTTTCACCCTGAGGTCCATCGACAGGCTTCTTGTCCGGGAAGGCTTCCGCGTCCTGGCCCACATCGCCCTGCTTGGAAGGGAAGAGGGGAACAAGGTTTCCGGCCGGCCTTTCTTTCCTGTCCGGCAGGAGGAAAGGTCTGAAACTCCTTAAATCCTTTACGCTTCGGTGTAAGGTGGTACCCTTAAATTAAAGAAAGGGATTGTTTTGACCGAAAAGTGAAGAGATAGGAGGAGGGGGAGTGCCGATGTCGAGGGTGCTTGTTTCTCTCAATCATAAATCTCTTTTTGTCCGGATTGTTTTTTTTCTTTCCCTTCTGGTCCTGGCAATCGTTCTGCTCTCGCTCTGTCTTCTGACCCGCCGTCATTTCCATCTAGGCCCCACCCCGCAGAATCCCCGTTTCTTTCTTTCGTAGGAGGCCTGTTCCGTCCCGCCACCGACTTTGGGGGGGGTGGCCCCTCCCGACAAAGGATGCTATCCTCGGACTGCTTTTCCTTGAACGGTCAATGGCGACACCAGGATTTGGAGGTTCGGGTTTAAGCTGCGGGAAGGAGTGGTTTTTTTCTTTCGTGGATCCTCTCCGGGAAGGAAGGCTCTGCCATGAGAATCAGACTTCTGGCGATCCGCGAAAGAGAAACTGTCGCAGGAAAAAGACATCAGATTTCCACGAGGTGAAAGCGTTCCATGTCCTCCGAAACTCCACCAGAAAATCTCTCTCTCATAGCGATCCAGCACCGGCTTCGGGCCCGGCCCGAACTTTTTCTGGAAACGTCGGTGGACGGAATCCATATTCTGGACAGAAACGGCATTCTCGTCGATCTTTGCGATTCCTTCGCACGTTCCCTGGGATATTCGCGGCAGGAGCTGGAAGGTCGGCATGTGTCCGTCTGGGATGCCCGCTGGTCAGCCGCCGAGCTCTCCGAGATCGTGAGGATCAATGCCACCCTCCCGCAAGGAGAGATCACAACCTTCGAATCCATTCACCGCCGCAAGGACGGATCCCTCGTTCCCGTCGAGATACGGAGCCGCCCCCTTTGGGTGGAGGGAGAGGTCTACCTTTTCAATTCTGCCCGTGACATCTCCGATCAGAAAAATTCGGAAGCCCGTATCCGAAGTCTGTCTGAACAGAAGATCCTTTTAGTCCTGGCAGGGGCGGCCGCATGGGAATCCGGGGATGAAACGCTCTTCCTTC
Organism: Nitrospirota bacterium; assembly: GCA_021828525.1. Classification (GTDB taxonomy): domain Bacteria; phylum Nitrospirota; class Leptospirillia; order Leptospirillales; family Leptospirillaceae; genus UBA4572. Next base: position 1,520 of record JAJZGM010000045.1, read on the forward strand.
AGACCCTCTGCAACCTCTGCGTACGCCACGGGGAGATGGCGCTGGCCTGGGTCGGATCTCCTGCTCCCGACGGAAATTTTGTCATAAGAGGTGCGGCCGGAGTTCTGGGCTACCTCGAAGGCCTTCGTGTATCTTGCCAATCCGGGATTCCGGAGGGGGAAGGGCCGACGGGCCGTTCCTACCGGGAAGGACGTCCTTTATTCAACAACAATTTCACCGAGCCGATTCTTGGCCCATGGGCGGATCGGGGGCGGCGGTGGGGGCTTGGCTCAAGCGCGGCTCTTCCCATCCGGCAACGGGGGGAGACCTGGGGAGTCCTTACGATTTATCACCGGGATCCCGATGCCTTTCGGCCGGAGGTCCAGGATCTTTTCAGGGAGCTGGCCAGAACCATTTCCCGGGGTCTTGACCATATCGAGGTCCGCCAGGCCGAGGAGGAGATGGCCACCCTCCAGGAGGCTCTTCTGGACAATACACTGGCGGGAATCGCCCTTGTCCGGGGGGACCGGTTCAGGATGACGAACGCCCGTTTCCTCAAGATCTTCGGGTATGAGGATTGTGATTTGGGCGGGACTTCCGTCCATCCATTTTTGCCGCGAGAAGGCGACCTCCAGAGGGTCCTGGCCCTTGAAGACACCGGTTCGTCGGAGGAGATCCTCCTTCCCGACATTCCGGCTCGCCGCAGGGAGGGGGAGGAGTTTTTTGTCGATCTCTCCGTTCACCCTCTCCCTGGGACAAACACGATGGTCTGGACGGTCGTGGATGTCAGCGAACGGCACCATCTCCAGGAAAGAAACACCCGTATTTCGCGCTTCAATCTCATGCTGGCCCGGGCCAACCAGGCCATTGCCACCCTGACCGAGGAGGAAGCCCTTTTGCGAGAGCTGTGCGAGCTTGGGGTCAGGACAGGGGATCTTGAGCTGGCCTGCATCGGAACTCCGGATGAGGACGGATGGGTCCGGATTCTTGCCGCCTCCGGAAAGCGGGAATTTCTGGAGGGGGTCCGGTTCTCTGTCAGGGACGACCTTCCCGAAGGACTGGGCGCCGTCGGACTGGCTTTCCGGACGGGGGTCTCCCAGTTCAACGAGACCTTTGCCGCTACATCCTTCTGGAAGGACAGGGCCCGCTCTTTCGGCTTTCGCTCGGGGGGCGTCCTGCCCGTTCTGAGGAACGGAAAACCCTGGGGGGTCTTCATTGTTTACTACCGCCAGGAAAGGGTGCTTCTCTCGGACCTCAAGATCATTCTCGAGGAGCTGGTCAACAATGTTTCCCGGGGACTGGACCTCATCGAACTGCAAGAGTTCCGGTCCATCCTCTCCAGGGCTCTCGCCGTGGTTTCGGACGGGGCCGTGGTCACGGGAAGGGACCGGAGAGTCCTCTTTTTAAACAGGGCCTTCACGGAGATTACGGGGTATGAGGCCGAAGAACTGTCCGGTCAGGACTGCCGGAGACTCCTGGGTCCCGGAAGTGACCAGACCGCCATCCTGGAGATGGAAAAGGCCGTGGCCTCCGGCCAGACTTTCACGGGAGAGGTTCTCCATTACCGGAAAGACGGGAGGCCCTTCTGGAACCAGATCTCGATTACACCCATCAGAAATGAGTCCGGAAAACTCACCCACTTTGTTGAAATTCACCGCGATGTGACCCAAATCCGGCAAATGGCTGAACGTCTGGCCTTCGAATCCCGCCATGACGATCTGACGGGCCTGCCCAACCGGAGATCCCTGGAGTCCCACCTCGACCGTGTCCTGGCCCGGGCCGTGAGGCAGGGGACCTCCGTCGCGGTCGGCGTTATCGACCTCAACAATTTCAAGCCCATCAACGATTATCATGGCCATGAGGCAGGGGATGCCCTCCTTCGGGATTTCTCCATGAGAGTCCGGGCCCGTCTTCGGGAAACCGACTTTCTGGCAAGGCTGGGAGGGGACGAATTCGTCCTCGTGATCGAGGATCTTCCCAGGGGAATCACGGACGCCCAGATCGGGACAGTCCTGGAGCGTCTCCATGAAGCGGTCGCGACTCCCTACGCTCTCCCGAAGGGAGAACTGGCCAATGTCGGCATGAGCATGGGACTGGCCCTCTTTCCGGAGGATGGCAATCAGGGGGACGAGCTGATTCGAAAGGCCGATCTTTCCATGTATGGGGTGAAGGACAGAAAGCTCCGGGGGGGGGCCTGGTGGCAAAGAGGTGTCTCTCAGGAGACGTCGGGGGGCGAGAGATCCTTCGACCCCTTCGGCCCGGAAACCATTTTTCTGCTGGAGCATCACAAGAAGGAGCTCCAGAGTCTCCAGGAATATTTTGTCGAGGATTTTTACAAGGTGCTTTCCGACACGCCCGAAGCCCGGGGCATCCTTGGAAGTCTGACGAAGGAGGAGGTGAAATCACTGAAGCAACGTCAGGCGGCCTACCTTTCCTCCCTGCTGCTTCCCCGTGGGGACGGAGGGCAGGGGGTGGAACTGTCACGGCATCTGGGGGAGGTTCATGCGCTTACCGGAGTCCCGGACACTCTGCTTCTCAGATCAAAATTCCATTATTCAAGACTTCTCTTCGAGCACCTGAACGGGTCGCGCCTTTCCGTCCGGGACCGCCTCCAGCTTTATCTCGCCATCGAGGTGCGTCTCGACAGGGATCTTGAAATCCAGCTCGATTCCGCGAAGTCGACGATCGACAGCTACTTCGAAACACTCTCCTGGCCAATGCCTCCGTTAGAGGGAGAGGCGGATAGACTGGGAGCGGACATGGACCGTCTGTCCAGACTTCCGGGAATCAGCGCGGTCCTTTATGGGACCTGCCAGCCTTCGGGCTCCCTCAGGATCCTTTCTGCCTCCGGAGACTGCGGGGAGAAATGCCGGCCCCTGTGGGACGAAGGGGGAGAGGGTCCGGCCATTGCCGCCGGATCCTTTCTGGGGAAAAGCCTCGTCGTCGAGGCCCTGAAATCGGGGGAATGCCGGTCGGGATTGATACGGTTGCCCGGCTCAGAGGATCTGTCCGAGGAGACCCTGGCAAAGAGCCTGCCTGTTCGTTCCATCCTGGCCTTGCCCCTCCATAACCTGGCAGGACAGGGGGAAGGCGTTCTGGTTCTTCTCGGGAGATATCCCAACCAGTTCGCCTCACCCTGGATGCAGCGCTTTGCCAAGGGCCTTCTTGGCCGATGGGACGGGACGGAAAGCCGGAGTCCGACAGAAGGATTCTTTGTCTCCTAGTTCCCCTGCCTGCGGTCCCGGGTGGTCATGAAGAGTGTCTCCAGGAAAGAGTCGGCAGCCGGTGAGAGCTTCCGGTTTGGTATGAAGACCCAGAGATCCCGGACCGGCTGGAAGTCAAGCACGGAGACGGTCCGTATCCTCCCGGTCTCCTCGGGACGAATCGATAGGGCGGAAATGAAGGCAATGCCGGTTCCAAGGGCCACGAGATCCTTGATGGCCTCCGGATTGTCGACAGTCATGACCACCTGAAAGAAGTCGGGAGAAAATCCTTTTTCGACCAGTTCCTTTTCGATGACCTGACGGGTTCCGGAGCCGGGTTCGCGGCCGATGGCGGGAAACTGGCCGAGGTCGGAAAGGGGAACAGGATCCGTCCCCAAGATCTTCGGAGAGGAGACCGAGTCGATCAGGACGAGCCGGTCATGCTGGAGGAAGGAGCGTTCCAGTGAGAGCCCCTGCGTTTTGGTCGGCTCGCCTTCGATGAGTCCCAGGTCGATTTCCGATGTCTTGAGGTCATGGAGAATCTGGTGGGTATTCCGAACGGCCAGACTCCCCGTGATTCTGGGATGGGCGCGATGGAAGGCCGCAAGCACAGGAGGCAGGAGGTAGGTTCCGATCGTCATCGAAGCCCCCAGCCTCAGATGCCCCTGGGGGCCTTCCGCGCAAGGGGCAACGGCCTCCCTGGCCTCGTCCATCTGCCGGGTGATGGAAATGGCCAGGGGAAGAAGGCGCCGTCCGGCCGCAGTCAAAAGAACCTTTTTCCCTGTCCGCTCGAAAAGGGAGACACCAAGATCTTTTTCCAGGGTCTTGATCTGGAGACTGATGGCGGGCTGGGTCAAAAACAGGACCTCCCCCGCCTGTGTAAAGCTTTGATGTTCCGCGACCTTGAGAAAGATCCGCAACTGGTCATTTGTCACATGATGTCCCCGCGTTCGCTCCCAGTCTCGGAGGGTCCGGGACAGTTTAGCATGAGGGAGTGATTTTCAGAAAATCAGCCCGAAGATCTCCCATCATATTCGCAGTGCTTAAAAGAGGCCAACCTATCCGGGAAAAGAGATCAAGACCGGCCCCATGGAATCAGGGCCATGGGCGGCCTTAACCAGGTCCTCACCGGTCCCTTGGCCGTCAGGAGGGAGACGGTTTTTTCGTTTCTCCCCCGCCTTTTTCCATTTTTCCTCCCGGAGAGTGGTCGAATCGGACAGGGATGCCGCGCACCGTCGTGCATGTCAGGGTATAGACATTGTAGAGGGGGAAGAAATTGTAGAGGGAGGTCGATGTGGTGACGTGGACAAGGCCATCGGCATGGAGCGTGGGATTTTTCTTGAAGGCGTCTTTCATCGCCGATTCGAGATCCGAATCTCCCCAGGGGAGCACTCCCAGGATGAAGTGACGGCAGGCCTTTCCCTCGATCTGACCTCCGACCCGATGGAACTTGTGGGAGTCGTGGGGGCCAAGATCCGCCTCCGTTTCGCTGTTTGAAAGGAGACCGATCGACCCAGTCGACGTGCAACCGGCCGTCAAGAAAAAGACGCCCAGTGCAAGGGCGGAAAGAATGGGGGCTCTTTGGCTCATTTTCATGAATTCCTCCTGGGCATGATTGTCTTTGTGTGAGATCCGGGAGACCCGATTCCGCGGGATGACCGATCTTCTTCTCTTCCTTATCTTTCCGTCCGGAAGGGGAACAGGAGATCAGTGGCGAGGAGCCTTCCCCTGCCGGCGCTGGGTTTTTCCGTTGGCTGAGATATCGGTCTGGGGGCCTTTTGTATCGTGAAGCATGGTGGTTGCAACAGGGGGCCCGGCGATAGAGGAATGGTTGCTCTGTTTGTAGGCATACGGGGTAAATCCTCCCCCGCAGCAGCAGGTGCACTCCGGGACGTAGGCCGGACCATAGATTCCCCCTCCGGATCCGCATCCTCCGAGGGAGAGAAGGATCGGAACGATCAATATGGACCATCCGGAAAGTCTCCGGTTTCGCAGTTTCAGTGGCATGGGACCTCCTGGGACGCTTGGGGGATGCCCGGGTTGAAACCTGCAAGAATATTGCATAAGGTGAAAATTTATTAAGATATTGATTGTAAAAGATTTTTTAGATAATACCATGGGGCGGCCTCCTCTGTCCATCCCGTCTTGGGAGCTTGCGAAAAATGCTGGAAATGAGAGGCTTTCTTGATTTTCAGCCTCGCCGGTCTTAAGATGGAGATATAAACATGTGGGACAATAAAACCGGGACAGGCTTCCAGGGGAGGCGGTCCCGGTTTCGAGTCTTCAGATATGACTGGCAAGCGTTTCCCCTCGGGGAACGGATGAAAGGAGTTTTGATGGAACCCGCTCTGTTTTCAGGCCCGGTTGTCGAAGGAAGGCGGACAGCCGCTTCACTGAACCGATTCATGATGAAGGTCTATGGTCTTCTGGCCTTCATGTTTTTGGCCTCCGGCGTAGGGGCTCTCTGGGGGATGGGAAACGGTCTCAGGATCGTGGGTCCCCATCCCATCATTCTGGCGATCGCCATGTTCGGAACACTGTTTCTCCTGATGGCGGTCCAGAAGGTGCCGGGCGTCAACCTGATCGTGACGGCCTTTTTCGCGACACTGATGGGCGCCTCCCTCGGCCCTCTGCTTTTTGCCATTCTCCGCTCTCCGGGAGGGGCCGCGATTGTCTCCGACGCCCTTTTCCTCACGATGGCGATCTTTTTTGCCCTGACGCTCTATGCCATTGTTTCAGGAAAAAGCTTCTCCTTCATGGGAAGCTTCCTATTCACGGGCCTGATCATTGTGGTCATCCTCTCGGTCGTCCAGATATTTTTCCATCCGCCCCTGTTCCAGGCCGTGGTTTCGGGAGTTGCGTCCCTGCTTTTTTCGGGATTGATTCTCTTCGATACAAGCCGGATCCTGGAGTCGACAGAAGAGGAGCTGACCCCTGTCATGGCAGTGGTCTCCCTCTATCTCGATGTATTCAACCTCTTTGTCAGTCTTTTGAGGCTGCTGGAGATTTTTCGGGGCGAGGAATGATTCTCGCCCCCGGTTTCTGACACCCAAGGAGCCCCCATGCTTAAGGAAAGTCGCTGGATCTGGATGGACGACAGGATGGTGCCCTGGCAGGAAGCCAACGTCCATGTGCTGACCCATTCCCTTCATTACGGGATGGCGGTCTTTGAAGGGGTCCGGGCCTACAAGGGACGGGAAGGAACGCATATTTTCCGCCTCGAGGAGCATACCGAACGTCTTCTGAATTCGGCCAGGGTGATGCAGATGGCCTGTGCCCTCTCCCTCAAGGAAGTCATGGACGCCACCTGTCGGGTTGTGGCCGAAAATGGCCTTGAGGCCTGCTATATCCGGCCGATCATCTTCATCGGGTACGGAGATATGGGAATCTATGCCAGGAAAAATCCCGTGAGACTCTCTATCGCCGCCTGGGAGTGGGGAACCTATTTGGGAGAAGAGGGTCTCTCCCGGGGAATTCGCGCTAAGGTCAGTTCCTATACCCGTTTCGGAGTCAACAACTTTCTGGCCCGCGCCAAGGTCTCGGCCCATTATGTGAACTCCCAGCTGGCAAAATGGGAGGTGAAGGGGGCCGGTTATGATGAGGCGATCCTCCTGGACAGCGACGGAATGGTGGCCGAAGGGCCCGGAGAAAATATTTTCATCGTGAAAAAAGGAGTTCTCAAGACACCTCCCCTCCGCTCCGTCCTTGACGGCATTACGCGACATTCCGTCATGACCCTGGCCCGCGAAGAGGGGATTCCTGTGGTGGAAGAGGCCCTGACCCGGGATGATCTCTACCTGGCCGACGAGGCCTTTTTTACCGGAACGGCCGCCGAATTGACGCCGATTCGGGAAATCGACGACAGGCCGATCGGAT
>JAJZGM010000046.1 GCA_021828525.1 Nitrospirota bacterium
TCGGGGGCTCAAGGTTATTTCCGAACCCGGAGCGGGAACTTTTTATCGTCGTTTCGGAGTTGGACGGAGTGACAGTCGGAGTAGAGGCCTGTTTGGAGGGGGAGAAGAGTCCTCCCAAAAGACCGTGGGGATTGTTCCAGGCATCGGCGCTGCAGCCGGCAAGGGAAACAAGCGCCAGAAATGCTGGGAGGACGGAGCAAACCCCCAGATCCCGCAATTTCATCCCATTCATAAGCAAAAATCCGTATTCAGGAAGGTGTCCGGGTCGCATCCCGCCCGTTTCGGTGCTATAATCTTATGACAGGTTTTTTGATTTGTCACCCTGAACCTTATCGCAAAAAATCAAACGAAACGATGGCTTCATGTCAAACGACACCCCCGTTCCTTCCCGTTTTTACTTTGGATCCGATCATGCGGGCCGGGAACTCAAGGATGTCCTCGTCGCCCATGCCAAGAACAGGGGCTTTGCGATCGAGGATCTGGGAACCTATTCCGACGATTCGGTCGACTATCCCGATTATGCCGAGAAGGTCGGCCGGGCTGTCGTTGGCCATCCCGGCTCCATTGGCGTCCTCATCTGCGGAACAGGCATCGGGATGAGCATTGCCGCCAACAAGATCCGTGGCATTAGGGCCGCCCTTCTCTACAATGAAAGCACGGCGAGGCTTGCCCGGCAGCACAACAACGCCAACGTTATCGCCCTGGGAGGCCGGGAGATCTCCCCGCTCCAGGCCGTCACCTGGTTCGACATCTTCGTGGCGACCGCATTCGAGGGGGGGCGGCATGGGCGGCGCCTCGAAAAAATCACCCGTCTCGAGACTCCGTGATTTGCGATAACGAACCCTCCCACACACAGACACTTGGCGCGGAAGGGGAAAAATCTTCCTTTGCGCCCATCATCGAGAGAGGACCGGCATTCCATGTTCTGGCTTGAGCAGAAAGACCCCGAAACCTACCAGGCAATCATGAACGAAGTCAGGCGGGAACAGGACCGCCTAATCCTCATCGCCTCCGAGAACTATGTGAGCCCCTCCATTCTCGAGGCGGTAGGCTCGGTCATGACCAACAAGTATGCGGAAGGTTACCCCGGCCGGCGCTACTATGCCGGATGCGAGGCGGTCGATGTCGTCGAGGAGCTGGCCATCTCCCGGGCCAGAACGCTCTTCGGGGCCGAGCATGTGAACGTCCAGCCCCATTCCGGCTCCCAGGCCAACATGGCCGTCTATCTGGCGGCAATCAAGCCGGGAGACACCATCCTCGGGATGAACCTCTCCCACGGAGGACATCTGACGCATGGCTCCCATGTCTCCTTTTCCGGACACTATTACAAGTCGGTCTTCTATGGGGTCGACCCGAAGACAGGACTGATCGACTTCGACGGACTCAGGGCCCAGGCCCGGGAGCACCGGCCGCGCATTATCATCGCCGGAGCCAGCTCCTATCCCCGGACGATCGACTTCGCCCCCTTCCGGGCGATTGCCGACGAGGTGGGCGCAACCCTTCTCGTGGACATGGCCCACATCGCAGGCCTCGTGGCGGCCGGACTCCATCCGTCCCCCTTTGGCGTGGCCGATTTCGTCACGACCTCAACCCACAAAACCCTCCGGGGCCCCCGGGGCGGCATGGCCTTCTCCCGCGAGCCCTTTGCCAAGGCCCTCGACAAGGCCGTCTTTCCCATGATGCAGGGGGGTCCCCTCATGCATGTCGTCGCCGGAAAGGCCGTGATGCTGAACGAAGCCCTGGCCCCGTCCTTCCGTGAATACATGGCCCGTGTCCTGGAAAACTGCCGGGTGCTGGCCCGTTCCCTCTCGGAAGCCGGGTACAGCCTCCTGACCGGTGGGACGGACAACCATTTGCTCCTGATCGACCTCCGGCCTCAGGGACTCTCAGGAAAGGATGCCGAACACTATCTCTCCCAGGCGGGAATCTTCGTCAACAAGAATGCGGTTCCTTTCGACGACAAGCCTCCCACCATCACCAGCGGCATCAGGATCGGAACCCCCGCCGCCACCACCCGCGGCCTGGGCCCCCAGGAAATGCTCCTGGTCGGGGGCTGGATACGCCAGGCCCTGGAAAGCCGCGGCAAGGAGGAGGTCCTTCGGCGCATCTCCGGAGAGGTCGGAGAACTCCTCTCCCGCTTCCCCATCTATGGAGAGATCCGGAAGAGTCCATCGTCTCCCCGTTCATGAACTGTCCCTTCTGCCGCACGGCCGACTCGAAGGTGATCGACTCCCGGCTGACCGCCGACGGCCGGGGCATCCGCCGTCGGCGGGAATGTCCGGGCTGCCGAAACCGCTTCACGACCTACGAATGGGTCCAGGAGTCGGCGCCGATGGTGGTCAAGAAGGACGGGCGCCGCGAGCCCTTCGACCGAAACAAGCTTCAGGAAGGACTCCGGCGGGCCTTCCAGAAACGGCCCGTTTCCACCGGAACCCTCGAAGATCTTGTCAGGACCATCGAACGCACTCTTTCCGAATTTCCCTCTCCCGAAATTCCCTCCAAACGGATCGGCGAACTCGTCATGGACCATCTTTCCCGGATCGATCATGTGGCCTACGTCCGTTTCGCCTCGGTCTACAAGAACTTCAGGGACCCGGAAGAATTTGCCCAGGAAATCACCCGGCTCAAGCATGGATCCGATTTCAAGCCCCTCTGAGTCCCAGCTCAATATTCTTCCTCTCGAGCCCCTGGAATCTCCCTTTCTGACCTATCGCCTCCCAGAAGGCCGGGAGCGGCCCGGATCCGGAACCCGGGTCATCGTTCCCCTCGGCCGCCGCCTGGTGACCGGACTCGTCTGGCCTGCCTCCGGGCCCCCCTGGGAAGGAGAGACCCGGGAGATCGCGGATCTTCCCGATCCCCGGCCCGTCCTCCCCCCATTCCTTTTTTCCCTGCTCGAATTCGGATCCTGGTATTATCGGGTTCCGCTCGGAGCGCTGGTCCGTTCGGCCCTTCCCCCGTCGCTTTCGGCGACACGCGCCCTCTCCTCCCGCTTCTGGAAGGAATGGGAGAAGGAAAGGCCTCCTCTTCTCTCTCCCCTCCCCCCCCTTCCTCCCCTCTCCCCCGACCAGCTGCGGGCTTTTGAGGAATGGGACCAAGTCCGGAGCCGCGGAGGGTTTTCCCCCTTTCTCCTGGAGGGAATCACAGGGTCCGGAAAGACCCGCCTCTACCAGGAGATGGCCCGGAAGGTCATCGAGGAGGGGAAGCGGGTTCTCCTCCTGACTCCCGAGATCGGGCTGGTGGGACCCCTTTTATCCTCCATGGAACAAGTCTCCCCAGACACCGTCTCCCTCCACAGCCGACAGACTCCTGCAGCCCGCGCCCGGGGATGGGCACGCATTCTCTCGGGAAATGCCTCGGTTGTCGTCGGTCCTCGTTCTGCTCTTTTCGCACCCCTGCCGGATCTCGGGCTCGTCATTGTCGACGAGGAGCACGACCCCTCCTACCAGGCCTACGAAGGACTCTCCTTCAATGCCAGGAATCTGGCCATCAAACGGGCCCAGGAGGCGGACGTTCCCGTTGTTCTGGGATCGGCCACTCCCCTTTCCGACTCCCTCTTCCACGCGGGGGCGGGACGGTACTACCCTCTCCGTCTTCCCCGGAGAATCGGCGGATTTTCTCTTCCCCCCATCGAACTTGTCGTCCCGTCAATCGGCCCGTCTCCGCTCCCCGATGAGGTCCGGGAGGCGCTCGCAAAGACCCTTTCCCGTCACGAACAGGCGGTCATCCTCCTGAACCGGCGCGGATATGTTCCCACGCTTCTCTGTCGGGACTGCCACACCCACGTCACCTGCCCCTCCTGCGCCGTCCGGCTTGTCCTCCACAAGGTTCCGGAACGGCGGATGATCTGTCACTTCTGTGCGGCCTCCTATGCCGTCCCGTCCCTCTGTCCTTCCTGCCGCGGCAGGAATCTGGATCTCCGGGGAATCGCCACCCAGAGACTCGAGGAGGAGCTCCGGTCATTTTTTCCCGAGACTCGCATCCTCCGGCTCGATCAGGACCAGAAGGAGGATGCCTGGGAAAAAATCGGAAGATTCAGGGAGGGGGAGGGGGAGATTCTGATCGGGACGCAGGTGGTGGCCAAGGGTCACGACTTGCCCGGGGTCACCCTTGGCGTGGTGCTGGAGGCTGACGGCATGCTGGCCTTTCCCGACTACCGCGCAAGCGAGCGCGCCTTCGGACTCTGGATCCAGCTGGCGGGGCGAGTTGGCCGGCACCGGACGGGGGGGCGGGTGATGCTTGTGACGCGGGAGCCGGAAAACCCGATATTCGGATGGGCCAAAAACTATGATACGCGATCATTCCACGAAGGCCTGCTCGAAGAAAGGAAGCTTCTGGGATATCCCCCCTATTGCCGCCTTGCCTCGATCATCCTCTCATCGGCTTCTGAAGACGTCATCCGAGAGGTTCTCTCCGAACCTTCTCCCTTCGGATCCCATCCTCCCGGAAACGGGATCTATGGTCCGATCCCCGCCCTGCCGCCCCGCCTCAAAAACCGCTACCGGGCCCAGATCCTGATCAAGGCACCGACGGTCCGGGAGGTTCATGAACGTCTTTCCCTGATCCGTCATCATTACCGGCCCGGGAAGAAAATTCTGGTGGAATGGCAGATCGATCCGTCCGACCTGGCCTAGGGAGCAAGACCCCGTCCAGATAGGAGTCGACAATGGCCGACTGGACCAGGGGTTCCCGGGTCAACCACCCCGTCACTCGTCCGTCCCTCAGGACGGGAATTCCCTCGGGACGCTGGCCAAGGGCCTCAAGAACCCGGCTCGGGCTGTCTTTTAAATCGACCGCCGGCCCGGAGACGATCCCGGAAAGATCCGAGACCCGGACCCCGTCCCACTGGGAGAAGGATCGTGTCCGGAGATGTTCCCAGGAGATCTCCCCCAGATAGTCTCCATCCTCCACCGACACGACAGGAACCCGGCCCCTGCCATCCCGGAGGAAGGGACCCAGGATCACTTCCTGGACCCACATGTCGGATCTGACCAGGGTGGGAACCGGCTTAAGCCACCGTTCGATCCCTCCTTCTTCGAGGATCCTGGCGATCCGGTTTCTCTCCCGGAAGTCCATGAGAAGATTCAGGACGAGATATCCAAGGATCATTCCCCCGAATCCTGAGACCAGCATTCCCCTGGCGACCAGAAAAAGTCCGGCGAGGGACAGCATGAAACCTCCGGCCCATCCCAGCTTTTCCGGGAGGCTTCCCTCCCCCGGACGATCCTTCCCTGTGGCCTGGGTGAAGATCAGACCCACCAGAACACCCATGTCGAACGGAAACCCGGGAAAAAGGTTGAGAAGGGCGATGAGGAGATTTAAATTGGCGAAGATCCGGACGAGATAGGCAAGCTGGGGGAAGAAGAATGTCCAGTCCCCACCGGCAAAGGCCAAAACGGACAGGGTGACCTGCCAAAGGAGGAGATTGACGGCGGGCCCGGCAGCCCGGACGGCCATGGCGCCGGGTCCCGGAGGACCGAAATCGACCCGGTGCTCAGGAAAGCCTCCCCAAAAGGAGAGACGGCTCCCGTCATAGGGAACGCGGAGGATCCGGGCCATTGCCCGATGGCCCAGCTCATGAAGAAGAGTCGTCAGAAGGGCCAGAAACACCGTCGAAATTCCAAGGGCGACGGAGCCGTAAATTCCCCTGGCGGGAGACCCGCCCGAAAATCCTGCTGCCCAGAAGATGTACAGACCATAAAAAGTCCAGGTCCGGTCAAGCCGGATTTTTCCGTCGGAACCCTGTCCTCTTCCCGGAGTCCGGCCTCCTCCAAGAAGGCGGCCGACAAGGGGATGCCGGGAAATCACAGGACCTGGCCATCGGCAGGGCGGCGCTTAGGAAGAAGCCTTCCCATGGCCCGGCGGATCACTTCCCGGGAAAAGGAACGGTAGTCGTGATCCCCCGTGAGAATCGAGGCGTAAAGCTCGAGAAGCTTGGGATAGCGACCCGTCAGCGCAAAGAAGACTCCGGGAAATCGGTAGATTGTCCTGGCCAGCCGGGATCCCTGGCGAAAGTCTGGCCAGATATTCCTTTCGAGCCAGCGGACATACTCCCTCGCGGACTGTTCGGGAAGATCCGGACCAGAGCGCAAGGCGTTCCGGCTCCGGATATAGGATTCCGCCGCCTTTGTCCCCGACAGGACCGCATAGTAGATCCCTTCCCCAAGAAAGGGATCGACAATGCCTCCCGCGTCGCCAACAAGAAAGAGTCCTGGAATCCGTCCATGGCTGACTGAGCGAAAGTTCGGAAGCGGCCAGGTCAGGGCTCCTCCCGAACCGATCTCAGCCTCCCTGGAGACCAGGTAACGGGAGAAGACGGAACGGGGATCCACGAGAGGCTTGAGGAAGCCTGCAACACCCAGGCCCCAGAGGGAGTCCTTCTTCGGGAATGACCAGGCATACCCTCCGTCGACCAGTCCAAGGTCGATGGCGACGAAGCGCGCATCGAGGGGATCCCTGAGAGAGGCCCATCCCTCGGCCGAGGTCCAGGGACGAAGAAGCGGATTTGTCCTGATTTTTGAAACCAGGGCCGGATCCAGGTCCCTGACAACCTTGCTTGTCGCCCCGTCTGCCGCCATGACGGCCCGGGCAAAAACGGTTTTCTCCCCGATCATGGCCACAAATCGCTCTCCCCTGCGGGAGAGCCTGATATCCCGGATTCCGGTCATGATCCGGGCCCCGGTCTCCCGGGCCCGCTCAAGGAGAGCCATGTCGAACTGGTCGCGGCGCACCTGATAGGCAATGGGGCGGCCAAAATCCTGTCGCTGCTCCCGTTTTCCCCGCAATGTCAGCGAAATTCCCTGCGTCGTCTGGTGCGGGAGCCTCTCCAAGAAGTTTTCTGGAAGCAAGGGAAGGGTCCGGGCAGATACGCCTCCACCACAGGGTTTCTCGCGGGGGAATTCGGCCCGGTCGACTCCCAGGGCCGAGATTCCGGATGAAGCCAGAATCCGGAGGGCCGTGCTGCCGGCAGGACCCAAACCGACGACAAGAACCTCCACATCGAGGGAGCGGAGGGCCGGGGGCCCGGAGGGGGTGATTTGTCCGTTCATCGCCCGAGCCGGCTCAGAGGTTGGGGGTCCAGCCGATATGATGCTGGGTAAGGAAGGCGGAGATGATGGTGAAGGCATTCGTGAAGATCAGAACTCCCATGACCACCAGAAAGCTGCCCGAAACGCGGGTAATCCAGGGCATCCATTGCCGGAGGGAGCGCATGCTCCCCAGGAAGAGGTTAAAGAGAACGGAGGCCAGGATGAAAGGAATCGCCAGCCCCAAGGAATAAAAGGAGAGGAGAACAACCCCCTTCATGACCGTTCCCTGGGTTCCGGCATAGAACAGGATGGCTCCCAGGATCGGTCCGACGCAGGGAGTCCATCCGGCCGCAAAGCCGATCCCGACAAGAAACGAGCCTGAGAGGGTGGCCTTTTTCCCCCGGAACGGGAGGTGGAGTTCCCGGTTCAGAAAGGGAATCCGAAGCCAGCCCGCGATAAAAAGTCCGAAGAGGATGATCAGGATCGCCCCCAGTCTCCGGATAATGTCCTGGTAGGTCAGAAGAACTTCGCCCAGAAAGGAGGCCGAGGCGCCGAATCCGATAAAGAGGGTCGAGAAACCAAGGCTGAAGACAAGGGCATGGACAAGGGATTCCCGCAAGATGACCTGACGGGACAACGACTGGGAGCGCCCCGTCAGTTCCTCGAAGGAAAGCCCCGTAATATAGGAGACATATGAGGGGACGATGGGAAGGACACAGGGGGAGACAAAGGAAACCAACCCCGCCAGAAAGGCCAGTGTCCAGGAAATTGGCTGATGAGCCATCAGAAGCCTGCCTTTGAAGAAATGAAGCTTTTCAGGTAACTGCGGACCCTGGGATCATCCCAGTCGACCGCCCCGGAAACCCGGCTCACGACATGCCCCCGCGAGTCGACAATGAAGGTTGTCGGCAGGCCATGAACCCCCAGGGCCCGTGAAAACCTCAAGGCGGGATCCCTTAACAGGGGAAACGGGATATTCGTTTTCCGGAGAAACTCGTTCAGGGTTTTCTTGCCCGTCGGTCCTTCGAGGATCCCCCGGATGGCGAATGTCTTGCCCTCCGTTCGGGAAAGCCGGACAAGGGATGGGATCTCCTTGAGACAGGGATCGCACCAGGGGGCCATGAAATTCAGGATCAGGAGCGGATGGCCTGAAAGTGACGAGGTCCGGACCGTCCTTCCCGAAAGATCCAAAAGTTCCAGCGATGGCATCACCGGAGGATGCGAAAGGTCCGCTCCCAGGTTTCCGGGCGGCGGGGACGAGGCAAAAGCC
>JAJZGM010000047.1 GCA_021828525.1 Nitrospirota bacterium
CGGCCGCCGATTTCCTCCGAGGATCCGGAAGCCAGTACGTCGAACTCCTCCCGGAGGCGCTCCTTCCCGATCTTCTCGAGGGAACGGGAGGGACGGCCCGAGGAATAGGAGGCCAGGCGGTTCACGAAGGCCAGGAGAAGGATTCCGGAGCGCGTGTGGGGCTCGCTCCGGTTCAGCGAAGCGATGAGATGGGCGTCCTGGAGGAGCTCGATCAGGAGGGGAGAGAAGACCGGACGGCCGCCGTTTCCCGACCGGAGATCGTCGAGGGCCCCCGACAGCTCCCGCCGGAGCTGTCCCGGATCGATCCCCTCGGCGGACAGGATCTTCGCGACGTCGGCGTCGGGATGGTCGAGAAGGGAGACCAGCACATGTTCAGGAGCGATCTCGTAATGGGTGCGGGCGAGACAGAGCCCCGCCCCCTGCTCCACCGCGCGGGTGAGAACGGGAGAGAGGCGCCGGAAGAGGGGTTTGAGATCGGCGATGATCATGGCGCTCCTTCCTTGGAGGGTGAGAGGACCGGGGTCAGCGGGAACAGAACACATTTCACGGAAGCGAATTCTCCCGTCTCGAGCCAGGCGTCGAGGCCCAAGCGGCATCGCCGGGGAGCTCCGAGACAAACCGGCTCCGGGGTCCGGTCATCGAGGAGCAGCGCGACCTCCGCCGAGACCGGGTCGATCAGGTAGAACTCTTGCCAGAAGGCGACCTTCCGGAGGTTCTCCCGACCGGGAAGAAGCGCCTCGAAGCCCAGGTTGTCCACCGGCCCGATCCGGATCCGGATCTGATTGGTCCGGTCCCGGATCCGGTCTCCCAGCACCGTCTCTTCCCCCAGAGGCAGGGCTTCTCCCAGACGGAGGCGCTGTTCGGTGGGAAGGGGAACGGTCCGCTCCACGCACTGCTCCACCTCCACCCGGACCCCGTCCAGTACGTCGGAGAGAATCGCCTCGAGACCCCGGGCCGAGCGGGGATGCTGGGTCAGGAGCCCGGCATACCGGAGGGCCGTGGAGCACAGCGGGTCGGCCTCCCGGAAGACCGGCTGGGCGAAACCGGTGAAGACGTGGAAGAGGTTCGTGATCTCCCTTTCGCCCTTTTCATAGGCCCGGAGGGAGAGGCGGACCTTCTCCCAGGAGTCGTAGAGCAGGGGGTAGAGCGCCCCGTGGAGAATGTCGAGAAAGTCCCGCGCGGAAGTCCCTTCTTCGTTCCGCTCCTCGATCAGCTCCTCGGTATAGAAGGTCGGAAGAGGCGAGGCGACCCCGTAAAGACCGAAGAAGTTCGCTTCGAGGACCGGCTTGCCCGAACGCTCCTCCACCGCGAGAGAGGAGAGGTCCCGGGGGGGAAAGGCCAAAGACAGGGCCGGACGGATCCGGATCTCCTTCCAGAAGGCCTCTCCGGCCAGGCCCTCCCCCTTCTCCCGGGAAATCAGCAGGCGCAGGAGACGGACGGCCTGGCCGAATTCGTACCGGTCGGTCCGCCGGAAAAGGTCTTCCCGGAGCGCCTCTAGATCAGCGTCTGCGTGCCCAGCCGGTCCGGCCATGCCAGCGTCTCCCCTGTCAGGGTATCCTCGATTTCAAGTCCGATGAAGACGTTGATGCTCGCGTAGACCGACAGGAACTCGTTCAGGATTTTCCCGAACAGATAGAGGTCCGCCATGTCGGCAAATCCGTCTCCCCGGACCCGGACCCGGATCCGGGTTCCCCGGAGGAGGATCCCCCGGATGAACCGGTTCTTCCGCTCCACCGTCACCGCCTCGAGGCTTTCGATCCGCTTTCGGTTGGTGTCCTCCAGCCCCTTGTTCCGCTCTGTCGGGAAAAGATAGACCGACAGGAGCGCCCGGAGGCGGGCGGCGTCGGCCAGCGACAGGAAGTTGATTCCCAGCTGGGAGAGCACCCGCCAGGAGAGCGCGTCTCCCTGGGGGGGCTGGATGTAGGGGGTGGGAGTGGTCAGATTGGTGAAGGAGAGCCGTTCGGGAGAGTTGTCGGTGGTCCGGGAGATCTCCCCGGGTTTCAGCGCCTCGGGAAGGAAGCGGTTGGTGGCCCAGACCCGGATGGAGAGGGTCTCGGGGACCGGAAGCTCCCCCGCCCCGTACAGAAGGCCCAGGAGAGTTTCGGGGCGGTTCTCGACCGGGGAGGGTCGGCGGACGAGCCGGTATCCCCGGACCGCGGGGGAATGGGGCTGCCCCAGGAGCTCCTGGAAGGGACGGTAGTCGACGCTCCGGCCGGTGCCGGTCTCGAGACCGGCGATGGAACGGATCCCGAAGACATCGAAATGGTCGGGGTTCGACCCCGACAGGCGAATCGGGATCTCGCTCCGGCGATGATCCACGCCGACCGGTTCCGCGTCGGTCTCGAAGAGATTGACCGCCAGGACCGCCCCCAGAACGAAGTGATGGGGAGACGGGACGAGAGGACGGACGGGAGGGCGGGACAGATGAAAGCTCAGGGTGGCGGTGTTCCCCCCGCCGCGGCGTGTCCAACCGGAGAGTCCCGTGAGCCGGACGAACAGGAACTTGGCCGGCATCACGAAGAATTCCTGGAAGAGGCGGTAGGCGGAGAAGGACCCCGGTGAATAGGGAAAGAGCGCCGCCTCCTCCCCGAAGGAGGGGGTGTCCAGGGCCGAGGGAGGAAGACGGAAGGGGGCTTCCCCGGGTGCGGCGATCTCGATCCGGTCCAGCCACCGGGTCAGCAGGTGGAAGTGGTTCGCCCCCTCGGAATAGGTGCCGCCAAGATAGAAGGTCAGGGAGTCCTCCCCAAACTGGGCGAGCGGCATCCCCGAGAGGGTGAGGTGGAGCGAGGCCGGGCGCCCCGCCTCCTGCTCCGCCCGGACCGAGGTCACCGCCAGGGGGTGGACCACAAGATCCTGGCAGGTTTCGAAGAGACAGCTCGTGCCCTCGACAGGGACGGAACCGGCCCGGGTCCCCCGGGGAACCAGCACGGACTCGGAAAGGCGGCCCCGCGGAGAAAAGGCCAGGACGGTCGAGGAAGGAACCGGACGGAGGAACTGGGAAAAGAGGACCCGGGCGATCTCCTGGATGAACTCGGGAAACTGGTCGGAGAGGCGCTGGTGAAGGATTCCGGTCAGGAAGGCCACCCCTTCGAGAAGCCGTTCGACATCCGGATCGGCCGACGGTTGCCCCAAGAGGGGCGCCACGGCGGGATGCAACGCGGCGAAATCCCGAGCCAGCTCCCTGAGCTTGGTCAGCTCCTCTTCGTAATAGGATATGGCCATGACGGAGGATCCTCCCGAACATCCCTAGGCATTGTCTGTTCTGTGGCCGCTAGCCAAGGACGATCTCGCCGCTGGCCCGGACCGTGGCCGGAATCTGGATCGGCCAGCGGCGTCCGTTCAAGGAGATCTCCCCCGAGATCTCGATCCGCAGAGATCCCAGCTCGGTGGTTGTTTCGAGGGCCCGGACCCGCGGATCGACAAGACGGGGCTCGAAGCGTGCCACCGTCTCGAGGACGGCCCGGACGATTTCGACGTCGGAGCCCGCCTCGAAGGAGCCCGCCACGTTGGAGAGGTCGGGAACGCCGTAGTCCTCCGAGATGGGCACCGAGCGCCGGCGCGTTTTGAGAATGCGGGAGAGGTGGGTCCGGACGGAGGCGGCCACCCGCTCGAACGGAGAGCTCTGGCGGGACTCCTCCCCCGACCCCAGGGCGGCGATTCTCTCAAGAAGCCGTTCCCGGGCCTCCATCCTTCTCCTCCCGCTTCCCTGATGCCGTTCCCTAGGACTTGGGGTTCATCCAGGAATCCTCCCCGGAGATCCCCCCGTCTGCCCAGGTCACCGTGATCTTCTCGAAGGCGAAGGAGACGTCCTCCATATGGCCCATCTGCCGGTCTTCCGAGCGCAGGACGTTGGGCATCCAGTCCTTCATGGCGACGATGGTGGCGTTCTCGAGTTCCGTGGTGTAGTACTTCTCTTCCTTGCCTTGGGGATTGATCCGGTACCAGTCGAGGGTGACCTTGGTCATCTGCTCCCCGGTGCAGAGCGCCTGGAAAAGCTTCGGAGAGCTCTTGTCGATCTCCTTGGTGATGGTGATCGGGTTGTGGACACGTCGGCCGGTGGGCAGTCCGGTCTGGGGATTCTTCGGAAGCTCGACCGAATAGTCGAAGGCCTGGACCTGGACCGTTCCTTCCCGGCCCTTGATGGTGCACGAACCATCGATCTTCCCCTGCTGTTTTCCGTGGATGGTGGCAAAAAGCGGCATCGGCATGTCGGATCCTTTCATGAATGGAGTGGGTTCGCAAACCGGTGGAGCGAAATGGCTTCCTCCGACGTCAACTTACTTCTTGTCGAGCTTCCCGACGAGGGACAGGGTAAAGGAGGCCCCCATGTACTTGAAGTGGGGACGCACCTTGAGAGAAACCCGGTACCAGCCGGGATCGCCCTCGACGTCGGAGACGACGATCTCCGCCTGGCGGAGCGGCCGGCGGCTCCGGACCCCCGGAGCGGGGTTGTCCATGTCGGAGACATACTGGCGGATCCAGTTGTTGAGCTCGGCCTCGAGATCGTTCCGCTCCTTCCAGGTTCCGATGTTCTCGCGCTGGATGACCTTGATGTAGTGGGCCAGCCGGCTCATCACGAAGATGTAGGGGAGCTGGGTCCCCAGCTTGTAGTTCAGCTCGGCCTCCTTGCCTTCCTTCGTCTGGCCGAAGAACTTCGGCTTCTGGGCGGAGTTGGCCGAAAAGAAGGCCGCGTTGTCGCTGTTTTTGCGCATGGTGAGGGCCATGAACCCCTGTTCGGCCAGTTCGAACTCCCGCCGCTCCGAGATCAGGATCTCGGTGGGGATCTTGCTCTGGACCTCCCCCATCGCCTCGTAGTTGTAGATCGGCAGATCCTTCACCGCGCCTCCCCCCTGGGGGCCGATGATGTTGGCGTTCCATCGGTACTGGGAAAAAGAGGCGGACAGCCGGGAGGCGAAGGCGAAGGAGGCGTTCCCCCAGAGAAAAGACTCGTTCCCGGAGCTGACGTCCTCCTGGTAGTTGAACTTCTTCGAAGGGACCGTCTGGCCGCCGTACGGAAGACGCAGCATGAAGCGGGGAACGGTGAGACCCACGAACCGGGCGTCCTCGCTCTCCCGGAAGGCGTTCCACTTGGTGAACTGGGGCATCTCGTAGATCGAGGCCAGATCCTTCAGGTTTGGAAGCTTGGAGAAGTCGTCGACCCCGAAGAATTCCGGTCCGGCGGAGGCAATGAAAGGGGCATGGGCCATCGCGGCCACCGATGCGACGTTCTGGAGCAGCTTGATGTCCTGGTGGCCCGGATTCATCTCGTAGTTGGCAATGATCGTCCCGTAGGGCTGGCCGCCGAACTGGCCGAACTCGTTGGTGTAGGCGATCTTGTAGAGGCCGGACTTGGTGATCTCGGGGGCATCCTCGAAGTCTTCACGAAGCTTCTGCTTGCTGGCGTTCAGGATCTCGATTTTGTTGTTCTCCCTGAAGTCGGTCTGGTCGACCAGGAACCTGAGGGAGCGCCAGGCGGACTCCATCTTCTGAAAATCGGGGTGGTGGAGAACGGCGTCCACCTGCCGGCAGAGCTTCTTGTCGAGGTCGGCGATCATCTCGTCGACGGTGGCCTGGGTGACTTTCTCCACAGAGCGCTGGGGCTCGAGCAGCTCGTTGATGAAGGCCTTGACCCCCTGGCGGGTGATGGAATAGGCTTCGTCACCGGGCTTGAGGCGCGTCGCCTCGACGAGGTCGTCGATCAGGGAATCGCTGAAGGACGGGGCGGAAGGTCCCGGATCCTTCACGGTTTTTTGCGGATCGTCTGCCATGATGCGGCCTCCTGTCCTCTGGACAAGTTAAAAGGGTGGTTCGTCAGGGCTCCCGGATGCCGAGTTCGGAGAGGAGCTTTTCCCGGGTCTCGTCGTTTCGTATGATCTCCTGGAGCTTCTTCCGGAAGTCGGGAATGTTGCCGAGGGGCCCCTTGAGGGCCTTCAGGGCGTCCCGGAGGGCGATCAGCTCCCGAAGCTCGGGAACCTGCTCCACGACAGAGTCGGGGGTGAAGTCCTTCATCTCCCGGATGTTGAGGGAGACGGTCATGCTCTCCGGCTCCGCCCCCGCCCGGGCCGGAGCCAGGTGGTTGGGGACGCTCATTTCGAGACCGAGGTTGTGGCTTTCCATCACGCTGTTGAAGTTGTTCTTGTCGACGCTGATGGGCTTGATCTCTTCGAGCTGGCGCGGATCCTCCTTCTGGGTGAAGTCTCCGACGACCAGCTGCTTGAATGGGAGCTCCACATCTTCCTTGGCGTCACCCGTGGCCGGGCGGTATACGATATTGACGCGCTCTTTCGGCGCGACCGATCCCTGTTCGTCCATGGCACGTCCTCCCGGAGCGTTGTCTCCCCCGTCCCGGGCTGGCCGGTCCGGATTTCGGCTTCCATCTTTTGCGAAGACCAAGTATAATCTGGAACTGTTAGAAGAGCGTTAATAAAATATGTCATGTTTTATGGTATGTTATAGACATTATTGATCCGGAATTCCTGTCAGGGGATCCGTCTGATCCCCTCCGGCTCCGGCCGGAACGCAGGAGGAACCGAACGGGAGACCTCCTCCGATGGGACGAAAGGCCGGAACCTCCGACAGGCTCCTCTCCTTCTTTCTTCTCGGGCCCCCCGAGATTCGTCTGGGGGCCGACCCCCTTCCCCCCCTTCCTTCGCGGAAGGCCTGGGCCCTTCTTGTCTTTCTTGCCGTCGAATCCTCCCATCACCACGACCGGAAGGCCCTGGCCTCCCTCCTGTGGCCTGACGTCTCTCTTGAGAGGAGCCTTGCCTCCCTCCGCCAATCCCTTCTCGCGCTCCGGAGGACCCTGGGGGACGAGCGCCTCTCTCCCCCCTTTCTCGAGGCGGGACCCCGCACGGTCGGCTTCAATCCGTCCGCTCCCCACCGGCTCGACCTTAACCTCCTTGAGGCCCCCCCTCCCGAATGCCGGATTCTTGAGGATCCCGAGGCCTGTGCCCGCTGCGCCGATTACCTCCGGATCGCGGCGGAGGGGATCCGGGGTCCCTTTCTCGAGGGCTTCGGCCTCCCGGGATGCGAGGAGTTCGAGGCCTGGGTCGAGGGGGTGCGGGAGCAGACCCGGACGCAGGCGGCCCGGACCATCGAACGGCTGGTCAGGTTCAACGTCGGTGAAGGGGATCTTCCGGAGGCGATCCAGTTTGCCGCCCGGGGTCTCCGGATCGACCCCTTCGACGAGCGGGGGCACCGTCGTCTCATGCGCCTCCTCTTGGCCTCGGGAGACCGGCGGGCGGCCGAACTCCAGTTCGAGGCCTGCCGGAACCTTCTCGTCCGGGAGCTGGGGGTTCCCCCGGAGCCAGAAACCCTGGCGCTCTTGAAAGAGATCCGGGAAGGAGAAGGCCGGGGGGTAGAGCCTCCTGAGTCCCCCGACGGATCTCCGGAATGCTGTCCTGTGACCGTGCTGTTCTTCGACGGCCTCCAGGAGGCTCCCGGGAGAGTCGACACTGCCCCCCTTTCGGAGGGCTTCCGGCGGATTCTGGATCGGGTTCCGGACTTCGTCTCCCGCCGGGGAGGCGTCTTTGCTCCCTCCCATGGGGGAACCTTTATCTCCTGGTTCGGTCTCGGACACCTCCGGGAGGGGGCCGCCCGTCGGGCCGCCCGGACGGCACTCGAACTCGCAGATCTTTTCCGGAGGGAGACAGGAGCCTCCGTCCGCTCGGGACTCCACACCGGAACGGTGGTGGCGGAGGGACGCTCCGTTTCCGACTCTTCCGGGAGCGCGGAACGGATCGCCATGTCCCTGTGCATGCAGGCGGAACCAGGAGACCTCCTGCTCTCGGAATCGACCGCCACTCTTCTCGCCCACCAGTTCCGGCTCGAACAGGTCTTGGGGCTTCGGATACCGACCGGCGCGGGAACCGTCCACCGTCTTCTGGGACTCTCCGATCCGGACGCTCCGGACGGGGAGGAGGGGTCCCCGTCCCTCTCTGGCCGCGGACGGGAGCTTTCCCTGTTCCGGGATCGCTGGAGGTCGGGATGCGGAGGCGTCATGGTTCTGGAGGGCCCGCCGGGTATCGGCAAGAGCCGGCTCGTCCGGGCCTTCGTAGACCTGGCCCGGACCGAGCCACCCCCGGACGGCCAGGAGGCGACGATCCGGACGCTCGCCTGCCTCCCCCAATACAGCGACAGTCCCTTCTTTCCCCTCGTCCGGCTGATGAGGGATCTCATCGGGATTTGCTGGAATCAGGAGGAGTCGCTCTCCCGGACGAGGATCCAGGGCTATGTCCAGGCCCTGGGCCTTCCGGACCCCCGGCGGGCCCAGGAGACCCTGGAGGAGATC
>JAJZGM010000048.1 GCA_021828525.1 Nitrospirota bacterium
CCCTTCGGGGATCCTCGCATCGTGCGCTCTCTGCAGGACGGAACAGGATCTTCCGTGCACACACGCCATTGCGGTTCTTCTCATCTTTCGGGAAAGGACCGCCTCCCGGTATCCCTTGCCCCCCGCCTTGGGGAAATCCCTCCCCTCCCCTCCATTCCGGACTTCCCGGGAGGATACGGAGGCACTCCGGGAGCTCCCATGTCTGACACTCCTTCTGGCAGGGACCCGCCAGGCCCCCTTTTTCGTGGCCTTGACCCGCAGGATGACACCCATGGACCACCGCCAGTTCCGCCTTCTTGAGGCCGCACGGGGACGCGGAGAGGGATCGCTTCCCCTCCCGGCCCTTCTTTTTTGCAGGGCCTTCGAACCCCATCCTGTAAAAGGGGGCGACGGCAGGGCCGTTTCCGGATATCGTCCAAGAAACGGGGAGAGGGAGAGTCTCTCCCGGTATCTGGCCCTTCCCGGGGTCCGGGTCCTGTCGGCCCGGACAAAAAACCCATACAGGATCGAATCTCCTCTCCACTGCCCCCCTGTCCGGCTCATGGCCCGCTGGGCCGATCAGCCGGGGGGGGAGGTGCTGCTCGAAGGAGAGGTCGAAATCGGCGGGAGGTGCCGGCCCGTCAGAGACGCCCTTTTGATCAACTTTGAACAGTTTTCCCTTCTCGTTGGCGGCGGCTCCCTCCTGTTTCTGGCCCGGGAGGCTGCCTTCCCGCCTATGGTTCGAAGGCTCATGGAACGGGCGGGGGATTCCCGCCCCCTCTCCCCGGCTGAATGGGCCCCCTATCTCGACCCAGAAATGGGAGAGGGGGGTCCCGTTTCTGTCGAATTTCATCCCCCGGAGCTGAAACCCCTTTTTGGTTCCCGGTCCAGATGGAGACCTGCCCTCAGACTGACCGGCCGCTCCGGGGGCGGTCTATTGCTCACGCCTGAGCTCCGATATCCTGACGAGGCTGCCATCCCTCTCTTCGGTCCGGAACGACACCGTCTCGGGGATTACCTTCCGGGGAAAGACAGGAAATCTTCCTTCCCGCTCCTTCTCCCCCGGGACCGGGAAAAGGAGTTGCTCGCCCGGAACCTTTTCGAGAAGGTCGCACGACTGTCAAGTTCCTCTGCCGCGATTCCCGCAGATCCGTCCCAGATGGAGGAAATCCTGGACCAGGTCGTCCCCGACCTTGAAGCCTTGGGATTTCTTATCGACAAAAGCGAATTTTACGATGGAACCATCCTTCCGGGGCCCGTTTATGTCTCTCTCGCGATCCGTGACATCTCCGCCCAGGAGGTGGACCTTTACGGACAGGTCTCAACGGGCGCCGGGACCTTTCCCCTTCCTGGCCGCCCTCCTGAAGGAACATCTTCTCTTCTCCCGCTCCCGTCCGGGGTTTCGGTCTACCTTGAAGGAATGGCCCGGGAACACGACCGCGAGATATGCCAGCTCTTCGCCCTCGATGGTGATGGCCGGGGGCGGGCGAGCCGTTATTATGTCTCCATGATCCGGATGCTCCGGCCGGACCTCCCGCTCATTGCCGATCCTGGTGTTAAATTGCGCCCATTTTCCCCATCGCACCTTCCGGATGAGGACTTCGAACGGCTCGGAAAACTTTTTTTAGCGACCCTTCGCCCCTATCAGAAGGAGGCCATTTCAACTCTTGTTTCGCTCAGAAGGGAGGGCCTCTCGGGAATCCTTGCCGACGAGATGGGGCTCGGGAAGACAGTGAGCATTCTGGGATTCCTTTCCTATCTAAAAATGGAAAATCCCGAGATGGGTGAAGACAGCAGGCCGCCCCTCGTCGTCCTTCCGGCTTCCCTTCTCTACAATTGGGCCCACGAAGCCAGTCGGTTTTCTCCTGAATTACGCCTTCACATCCATGCGGGATTGAGCCGGCAAACCCGGATTCGGGAGATGGAAAAGGCCGATCTTGTCCTGACGACCTACGGGACTCTCCGCAATGACTCCCATCTCTCCCTTGGCCCTCCCTTTTCGTGTCTGATTCTAGATGAAGCCCACACAGTGAAGAACCCCGAGTCCCGAACCCATCAGGCCCTCCTTTCCCTTCCCGCCTCCCAAAGGATTCTGGTGACAGGAACTCCGGTTGAAAACCGCCTTTCCGACCTCTGGGGGATCATGAACCTCCTGATGCCGGGACTCCTGGGATCCAGGCTCCAGTTTGAACGGCGGTTTCTCCGTGAAAACGCCTTGGGGGAAGAGCAGAACCGGAGGATCGCCCTTTTGGGAAATCTTGTGGCTCCCCTCGTCCTTCGCCGGACAAAGGAAATGGTTCTGACCGAACTCCCTCCGAAGGTGGAAGTGGATCTCTGGATCGACCCGACCCCTGAAGAAAAGTCCCAGTACGAGCGACTCAGGAACCATGGGAAGGAGGAGATCCTCCTGTCTGACGGCTCCAGGCACATGGCATACCTGACGCTTCTCCTGAGGCTCCGACAGTTCGTGTGCCATCCGGCCCTCCTGCCTCCCGAACTGCAGGGAGGGCTTGGAGGGTCAAGCAAGTTTGACCTTGTCTGCGACAAGATTTCCGAAGGAGTTTCCGAAGGCCACAAGATCCTTCTTTTCAGCCAGTTCACAGGAATCCTCGACCTCTTCGAACAGGTTCTGCCCGGACTGGGGATTGCTTACGTCCGCCTCGACGGATCGACACCGCTCGAAGAACGGAAGCGTCGGGTGGAGGCCTTCCAGGATGACGATCCCGGAGCCCCCATGCTCTTCCTCGCCAGCCTCAAGGCCGGTGGCGTCGGCCTGACCTTGACGCAGGCCGACTATGTTTTTCATTACGATCCGTGGTGGAATCCCCAGGTCGAATCCCAGGCCAGCGACCGGTCCCACCGGATTGGACAGAGAAAAACAGTCTTCGTTTACCGGTTTCTGGTGAGGGAAACTGTCGAGGAACGGGTCCAGACACTCAAGGAATCCAAGAAGGAGCTCTTTGACCGTCTCATGACCTTCGGGGCAGGATCCGGGGAGGATGATTTCCGGAGGCTCTCCCTCGAAGACATGATCAATCTTGTCGACGACAGTTCCACGGCGGACAAATAGCCATCCTCGGGGAGGCTCTTGCTCTTCGAGGTTGTTGTACAATGTAAAAACAGACTTGGGAGAGACCTGAAGGAATACTACTGATGGATGAGGGGGTTTCTGGACCCCGAAGGGAAAGAGGAGAAAATGACCGGATATCTGGCAGGAAACACAATGGAAGAGGCCCTGGAAAAGGCCCGTCATCTGAACAAGGAAGGTCTGGGCACCCTTTTGGCCCCACACTGGCCTCTTGAAGGGTATTCGGATCCTGTAGGAAAGGAGGCCATGGAGCTCGTGACAACCATGGGACACAGGATGATCCGGGGAGGCCTGTCAATCGACCCGAGGAACTTCGGGCTGGACGAGGGATGGATGGTGGCCATGGAACGGCTAGCCCCCCTCATCACCCGGGCAGAGGAATACGGATACGGAGTCTGGCTTGACACGGAGGACCCTGACTCCGTGGGAGCCACGATTGATCTCTACCTTGGCCTCCGGCCCCGTTTCCCCCATTTGGCCGTGACAATTCCGGCCAGGATTCCGCGGGCCCTTTCCGACCTTGAAATCATCCGCCAGGTCCGAGGACGCATTCGGCTCGTCAAGGGTCTCCCCATTCTGGACGCGGGAACGCCCGTCAACGAAAAAGAGGTGGCCGAACGCTTTCGACTCCTGATGGAAATCCTTTTCCAGGAGTCAAACTTCTTCGCCATTGCCACGCACGACAGGGAGCTTCTTGAAGCCGCCCAGGCCCTGATGAAAAAGCATGGAAAAATGTTTGAATTCCAGATGTATATGGGGATTGTGGACGGGGAAGCCAGAAGGCTCATTTACGAGGGCGGACATCCGACCACCCTTTACCTGCCATTCGGAACAGGAGCCAGCCGGCATCTAGACCGGCTGGTTTCAACAGGGAAGGTGCCTAAAAGCTAGGGTTTCTTTTCAGGGGCCGGGAGATTCAGAAATTCCCGGGTTATGTTGACCAGCATCGCGCGATGCTCCGGAAGCCCCAGGTTAATGCGGTATTCGTTGATGACCTTGATCCGCATATCCTCCCAGGCCGCCCAGCACGCCTGGCAGACATGTTCCTGAACCTCCTTGCCGAAGGGAGACGGAAAGGGGGGCTCTGAAAGTCCCTCCGCATCGGCTCCACATCGGGAACAGTGCACTATGGCCATTCTTTTACCTCTCTTTTTTAGTCATGACGATTGATCTCTTTGCCTGGTGCCTGCCCCTCACCTGAAAGGACCGGACCACCGGGTCATCATATCAGATCGCCTCCCCGGGGAAAACACGAGAAGAAGATCTGTTTTCAGGAGATTGTCGGCGATGGGCGACCGATGAAGTAGCCCTGGACAAGCGACACTCCCAGACTTCGGACCTCGGCCAGAATTTCTTCCGTTTCAATGGTTTCGGCGACCACATAAATTTCTTGCCGTCGGGAAATCTTGACCAGACTTTCCACGATCAGCCGGTCGACGTGGTCGTGGAAAACCAGGTTGCGGACGATTTCCCCTCCGATCTTGACAAAGGAGACAGGAAGTTCACGGATATAATCGAATGAAGCGAATCCGCTGCCGAAGTCGTCAATTGCAAAGCGCACACCGGCCGATCTTATTTCCTTCATGAACCGCACCAGATCCTCCAGACTTCCCACCGCCTCCCGCTCAGTGATCTCAAAAACGATCATGGAAGGGTCGATCTCCGAATCCCTGACCGTGGCCCGGAGCTGGTCCAGGCCTTCAGGTCGCAAGACTCCCGGAGAAAGATTCAGGAAGAGCGGAACTTTGCTTCGGGCCCGGACATGGGCTTCGAAGGCTTTTTTCCTTACGAGTGTGTCCATGGGAACGACAAGTCCGGTCCGTTCCATGACCTCGATGAACTCGAAGGCCGGCATCATCTCAGGTGGATGATCGGCCCGGGGAAGTCTGACCAGCACTTCATAAGCAAAGACCGCCTTTGAGGAGGCCTCCCGGATCGGCTGGAAAAAAGGAACGAAACGTTCATCCAGGATCGACTTTCTCAGCATGAGATAAACATCTCCCGCATGCCGGAATGTCGCCGCCAGGTCGGAGTCGGCCGGTAATGCACACTGGTTCTTTCCTGCCCGCTTGGCCCTGTACATCATGTTGTCGGCCATGAGGAAAAGATCCCTCCCGTCCCTGGCATGCTGGGGCCAGGCTGCAATGCCGATCGAGACAAAGAAAGGAGTGACGGTTTTGCCATCGATGGAGAGGGAAATCTTGCCGACACCTTCAATAAGCCGGGTCGCGATGGACCATCCCTCTTCGATTCCCGACTCGGGAAGGATAACACAGAACTCGTCGCCTCCGTAGCGGAACAGGATGTCCTCCCGCCGGACAGTCTGGCGAAAAAGATCGGCAACATTGACAAGACAGAGGTCCCCTGTCTTGTGGCCATAGGAGTCGTTGATGCGCTTGAAGTCGTCGAGGTCGACCACCATCAGGACAAAGCTTTGGGAATGGCGTTCGCTCCTGTTTACCTCATAATTCAGGAGATCCCAGAAGATTCTCTGGTTGTAAAGATTCGTCAGGGGATCTCTGGCCGCATAGTATTCAAGTTTTTCGGTATAGCCGGAAATGGCGCGTACTGAACCCAGAAGGCTCAGGAGACTTGAAAGAATTCCCTCGAAGACCTGATGTCGAACCGGATCTGAAGTCTGGGATTCATTGATCCCGATCCCCGCCATGCCGACGACCGGAGGTTCCTGAAGCAAGATGGTCCTTGCCAGCATCTCCATCGGCTTCCCTCTTTCCGGAGGAAGGCCCGTCCTTTCTTTTTCAGCCTCGTGCCGGATCGGAATCTCCGGATACTTCGACAGGCGCTCACTTCCGGCAATGGCCGAGCGAATCATGGATTCCACCTGAAGGCGGTCGATCTCGGTTGGGGGTTCCTGCCAAAAGACCTCGCAGACGGGGGACTCACCTGCCTCCGGAAAGAAAACGAACAGGAATCGGATCCCGACCTGTGCGGAAAGTCCTGCCAGAATCTTCCGGAGGTGCCCCCTCCAGTCCTTGATGACACTTCCCGTGAGGATGAACTGGTCAAGAAGGCCCACCTGGAACTGGATCGCCCGTCGAGTGCGGGTATTCAGAAAGTTTGAAAAAGCGAAGGAGAAAAGCCCGACCGTCAGAAAAAATATCAGAAGAAAGACAGTCCTCTGGCGGTCCCGGGAGAGCGCCTCTCTCCGGAGAAATATCACCGACTGGTGATTGTGGATCTGGCGGGTAAGCCGCGTCAGGAGAGAGAAAAGCTGGGTGTTGACTGCAGGAGGCAATAGGGTGGAAGGGGGAATCCTACCCATGCGTACCAGACCTTCCTGACTTTTAAGGTAGGAAAATAATGTCGAGACCCCTTGGAGAAGTTTTTTCTCCCGCGGTGTCAGGCTATGACCGCGCTGTACGAGATCGGAAATGACGGATTCCCCCTGAACGCGCCAGCCCCGGTATTCATTGAGAGCCGGGGAATCGCGGCTCCTGATGGCGACATGGTCTTCCTCCATGGCCCTCAAGGCTGTCTGGAGAGACTGGACTTCAAACAGATCTGTCGCCAGGGATTCAATTTCGCCCTCAAACCTCACCCCTGCGAGGTGGTCCCCATAAAGCCTGACAAGGCCTCCGATAGACACGAGAAAGAAAAGGACGGAGAGAGTGCCCCAGACCAGTGGACTCACAAACCGTGCCGGTATTGACCGATTCATCAGCCTCTTCTCCTTGACCGATCATAAATTCTGATTTTTTCACGCGGGAAGTATACACCGGACCTCCGGTGAGTGGAAGGCTCAAAATCCTTAAGGGTTATTCCTGAAATTCCCCTTTGGGAGGAAGGGTTTATTTGCCTTCCTTGGAATGCGGCCGGGAGAATGACAGAAGGGGTCGGGATGCTCGGAGGACCTCCAGGAAAAGCGCACGGGCGGACCGATAAATCTGAGCACCCCAGGAAAGCTGATATGGTATTCGTAATTTTTTATTAAACAAATATTTAATAAAATTTTTAATTTATTTTAAACCAAGAATTATCATAATAATTTGCAAATAACTCGTATGGTATAATGAAAAAAGGAGGCTGTGAATCAGGACTTGGAAAATGAAAGTTCCATCTGGGAGGTTGCCATGATCGGACCAACAGCCAATCCACTCATGATCGTTTTCGTCACGACCGTCTTCTTTGTAGGAATCGGGTATCTGTCCTATTTCTTCGGGAAGATGGACGCCCACTCCTCTCGGTAAGCTCCGGAACAAGAACTATCGACCGGAAAAGGGAAGGGAGTTTTCGAGCCTTTCCCTTTTTTTTGGACCGTCCCGCTCCTTCTTTCGCCAAAGACCCCGGAGTTGATCCACCTTGCAGAGAAAGGGCCCAAGGAGTAGCATCGATGACAGTCGTTCTGTCCTCCCCCCCGTATCAAAGGAGCGGTATTGGCCCGGGAACTCCCGATTTCGAATGGTCGTCTCTATATTTCCTTCGATCAATCCGGCTTCATCCGGGAGCTCACCTATCCGCTGGTTGGAAAAGAGAACCATGTCGGCGGGCGACAATGCAGGATCGGCTTTTCTCTGGGTGGGGCCTTTGCCTGGCTAAGGCCGGACCACATTCTCTCCCGCTCCTATGAAGGGCGGGCGCCGGTCGTCGAATCGCGATTCAGAATTCCCGAGTTTTCCTTTCTGAGGTTTGCGCTTACGGACTGGGTCGACACCTCCGATGACATCCTCTATCGCCACATCAGAATCGATAACGAAGGCCCAGAACCGGCCGATGTCCGGCTCTACCTCCACTACGACATGGACATTTCCCACTCGGACATCGGAAACACTGCGGCTTTCCTTCCAGCGCACAATGCCATGCTCCACTACAAGGATAATATTTATTTTCTGATGGCGACCCTGGACGGGGACAGGGCTTCGCTCCATGAGTATGCCTGCGGGGCACGCCATGGCCACAGGGAAGGTACATGGCGGGACGCCGAAGACTGCCGCCTCGAAGGCAATCCCATCGCCCAGGGAGCGGTTGACTCCGTCTATTCGGTCAGAATACCGGTTCCCGCGGGGGGAGGTGCCGAAAGAACGTCCCTCCTGGCTGCG
>JAJZGM010000049.1 GCA_021828525.1 Nitrospirota bacterium
TTCTGGTTTTTTCCCTTTCGGGAGATGGTGGCAGCCGATTTCAGGCCACCCTCATGAAAACAGGCCGGACCTCCGAAAAGACCTTGTGATGGTTTAAGGCCCACATTTTGGCCATTTCGTTGACTTATTAAATAAATTTTAATAATATAAAAAATTTGTTATGTTGATTTTTTTATAACTTGTCTCGCTCAGGCAAATACTTATTGACTTCGATGCTTCAGGAAAGTCCAGACCCGGTCTTCACACAGCAAAACCGACCCTCATTTCAAAGGAGCCAGATCGTCATGGAAAGCCAACAGGAAGGAAAACAATTCCGGACCCGGGCCAACGTCGTCATTGCCGTTCTTGTGGCGGTGGTCACGGTCGCAGGCCTCGTCTTGGTCGTTGCGAGCCTCACCAAGCTCTCCATGGCCTCCCGGGAGCTGGCGGCGGTGGGAAATGTCAGAAACTCCCTCCTCCGTCTGCAGTCCGATGCGGGCTCCTTCTACCTGAAATCCGACCCCTCTCTCTACCGCGACTTTCTCGCTACGAGCAACATGCTGGCCAAAGACATCAAGGACATCCGGGGAGTGTCGGCAGACGAGCGAAAAGAGGTCGGAATTTACCTGATCCAGATGCGGGCCCTCTCGACGCTTCTCTTCCACACCTCCTCCCAGAAGGTCGAGAAGCAGGGATTTGCCAGCGTCCAGAACCTGGTGAGCCTCCTCGACCAGACGGTCGCCAAGAAGGCCCTCGACCGGGAAACCCTCCAGTATTCCGAGGAGTCCGCACGCATCCGGATGATCGTGATCGGAAACAGCCTGATCATCCTGCTCCTTGCGATCCTTTCGTCGATCATGACCGTGCGGCTTGCCAAAAATGTCCGGACCGGACTTCTGGCCCCCCTCCAACTTCTGGCCGAACAGGCCAACGAGGCGCTCCACTTCCGGCTGACCGACCAAAAGATCGAGAGCCCCTACCAGGAGATCCTCTCCGTCAGCACCACCATCCGCTCGGTCCTCAAGATGGTCTTCACCACCCTGAACCGGCTTCCGGGGCTGGGGCTCGCCATCGCCGAAACCGACATGGGCACAGGGAGCGAAGGAAACCGGGTCCTCTACGCCAACGATACCATGCAGAGCCTCTACCGGGCCATGCGTCCCGACCTCGAGAAATTCACCGGCCGATCCCTGCCCGATGACCTTTTGGGGCTGTCGATCCACCAGTTCCACCGGAACCCGGACAAGATCCGCAAGGACATTCTCGCCATCGGCCCCGACCAGGTCCGGACGAATGCCGTGATACCCATCGGAAACCGCTTCCTCTTCTCCCAGTCCTTCAGCCTCACCGACGAAGAGGGCCACCCCCAGGCCTATGTCACCGTGTTCTCCGACGTGACCCGGGAGCAGAACCTGAACAAGGGAATCGAAACGGCCGAATCGAGCGGGACCCACCTGACCGACTCCATGTCCCGGATCTCCGAATCGGTCACCACCATCACCGGGCGTCTCGACATCATCTCCCGGGAGTTCGAGGGAATCAACACCGAAATCCAGCGGGGCGGAAACATCGTCTCCAATCTCTCCCGGACCGTCGACAACCAGACCTCCCTCATGACCACCCTTAGATCCGCCACGGAATCCATGAACGCCAAGTCGACCGAAATCCAGCAGATCACCGAGGCCATCAGCCGCATCGCCGAACAGATCAATCTCCTGGCCTTGAATGCCGCCATCGAAGCCGCCCGGGCGGGGGAACAGGGTCGGGGCTTCGCCGTCGTGGCCGACGAGGTGAGAAAGCTTGCCGACCAGACCTCCCGGTCGGTCGGCGACATCGGAACCATCATCCATTCGACGGTCGAGGAGACGCGGAGAAATTCCGCGCTCCTGACCGAGCTCGGAGAGGCCGTGGTCACCACCAAGGACCGCACGGAGGAGACGAAACTGGCCTTTGCCACCATCGAAAAATCCCTGGAAAAGCTCTCGGGGCTCTCCGAGGAGATCCGCTCCCAGATGGGACTCTCCTCCCAGACCGTCCAGGGCATGGGTTCCCTTGTCGGGGAGACTCTCCGCAACTATCAGGCCCTGCTAAAATAATTCTCCGGACCTCCGGAGTTTGTGAAACCTCGGTTGTTTTGTGTTATGCTTTCAGAAAAATCCGTGGTGTCGCACTCACAAGGACAGGAGAACCGGAGCCGATGAAAAAAAGCCTTCCCCCGCACAATCAGGGATCGATCCAGCAGGAGCTGCTCCGGGCCCTCAGGTACCATCGCCCCCTTTCCCTTCTGGCCATCACGGCCGAGTACTCGAACACGCCGTCCCTTCTGGCGGCTGGGACCCGGTTTCACGACATCCTCCGAAAGCACCTGAGAAATACGGACGTGGTCGCCGAAGATTCCGAAACCCGCTCCTATCTTCTCCTCCCGGAAACCCCCATCGAGGGCGCCCTGATCCTGGCCAACCGTCTGGCGCGCGATCTTGTCCCGCCCGACGGGATCCTGAAATCCCTCCAGATCGGCATCAGCGCCATCGACGAGGGGGTCTACCGGGCCGATGACCTCATCAACACCGCCATCATTTCCAACATGGCCGCCCGTTCCTCCGGCCTGACCATCTTTTCCATCTCCACCTTCCGGGACAGATCCCTCTCCCTGCCGACCATGGTGGCCGTCGTCCTGACCTTCCCGGCAGACGACATCCTGGAGCTCTCGACCTTTC
Source organism: Nitrospirota bacterium (assembly GCA_021828525.1). Taxonomy (GTDB): domain Bacteria; phylum Nitrospirota; class Leptospirillia; order Leptospirillales; family Leptospirillaceae; genus UBA4572. Next base: position 2,697 of record JAJZGM010000049.1, read on the forward strand.
TCGAGCGGACCCGGCATGAACCGGAGGGCATCCGGAAATCCGCCTCCGAGCTTGCCGTAAAGCTTGCCAGAAAGCTGAAATTCGACGAGGACATCCAGGAAATCCTCCGGTTCTGGATCCTGATGCACGACCTGCCCCGGAACACGACACCTGCGACTTCACCCGACGAGCCCCTCCCCCATCTTTCCCGCAGGAAAAAGGCCTTTCACGCCAGTCTCATGCACTACTCTCCCCTCGCGGAAAACACCGCGAAAAATGAGGTCCGGGTCCGGGCCCTTCTCGACGTGTTCACAGCCGTCCTTTCCGAAATCGAGTCCTATCACAACCCGACGGAAGAGATCTTCGAGGACATCCTCCGAAAGGTCCTCGCCCACTGCGAAGACCGGGGCACGGACAAGCAGGTGATCGCTCTCGTCCGAAAGACCGCTTCCGCGGAGTGGTTCTCCTCTCCCGCCTGAATTCTGCCTCCCCGTTTTCTTAGAGAGACCGCACCCGGGGATCCGCTCCCTCCTGGAGGAGATCCCCCACCAGAATGGCCACCGTCAGAAAGACCGTATAGACGAGCGTCGTTCCCATGATCAGGGGATAGTCCCTGTTCATGACCGACAGGACGAAGACACGCCCCATGCCCGGAATGGCAAAGACCGTCTCCACGACAAAGGAGCCGGTCAGGAAGGCCGCGGCCAGGGGTCCCACCAGGGCCAAGACGGCGTTTAGCGAGGGCAGGATCAGGTGGAAGAGGATCCGCCGGCTTCCAAGGATCCCGTTTGCCAGGGAGGTGCGGTAGAAGGGACTTTCCAGCGTCTCTTCCATCGAGGCCGCGAAAACCCTGGCGAGATAGCCGGCCGGAGCGATCGAGAGGGCAATAACGGGAAGGACGGCAGACCGCCACCCCTCCCAGAGGGCTGCGGGAAGAAGCCCGGCATGAAGGGCCACGACATCGATCAGGACCGCCGCGAGCAGGAAGGAGGGAAGACCGACCAGAAGGGTCGTCCCGTAACGGAGCAGGCGGGAGAGGAGGGGTGGCCCGACTCCGATCAGGAGGCCTGTGGCAAGCCCCAGGAGGAGGGAGACCAGGAAGGCCAGGATGCCTAAGGTGAGGGAGACCGGGAGCGTCTGGGAGAGGATTTCCGAAACGGGGATTCCTATGGCCTTGTAGGAGGTCCCGAAGTCCCCGGAGAGCATCTGGCGCAGCGTGAGGAGGTACTGCTCCCACAGGGGGCGGTCGAGATGGTAGGTTGCAAGGAGGTGTGCCATGACATCGGGAGGAAGGTGGCGGCCTTCGGAAAAGGGGTTTCCGGGGGCAAACCGCGTCAGGAGAAAGGTCAGGGTGTAGACGGCCCAGAGAAGGAGAAGCGAGGAGAAAAGCCGTCGGATGATCCGGCTCACCGGGTCACCCCGATATGGCGCGCGAGACGATCTGCCAGGACCTGGAAGCTGACCAGGGACAGGACAATGAACCCCGCGGGCCAGATCAGCATGAAGGCCGAGACGGGAAGCGCCTTCCAGCCTTCGTTCACGAGAACGCCCCAGCTTGCGACCGGAGGGGCCAGCCCCAGGCCCAGAAAGGACAGGGTCGACTCCCCCAGGATCCCCCCGGGAATCCGGAAGAGGAACATGACGAGGATGACCGGCAGGACATTGGGGAGAAAATGACGAAGAACGAGGCGGACAGGTCCCACCCCCGAGGCTCTCGCCGCATCCATGAAGACCGCGTCCTTAAGCCGTAGCGTTTCTGACCGGAGGACCCGGGCCACCCCCATCCATCCTCCGATGGAGAGCGCCACGATGACGGCCAGAAGTCCGTGGCCAAGGACCAGCATGAGGATGGTGGCGATGAGGATCTCGGGAAGGGCGTACCAGATCTCGAGGGTCCGCATCATCACCGGATCCCAGGGATGGCCCAGAAATCCCGAGACGATTCCCCAGAGGCATCCGAGAATCGTCGACAGTACGCCCACCGAGACTCCGACTGTGAGAGAGACGAGGCTTCCCGTCACCAGTCGGGACCAGAGATCCCGTCCCAGGAAGTCGCATCCCAGAAAATGGCCGGGGGTCAGCGGAGGAGAAAGGACGAGCCGGGCATGCTGGGAAAGAGGATCGATCCCGGTGACGCGTTGGGGGAGAAGGGCCCACAAAAAGAGCGCCGACAGAATGAGAAAGGCCACGAGGGCCCCGGAGGGAATCCCCTTGCCGGATCGTCCCATCAGGTCCGAAAGGCGGCGAAAGGCTCCCGACGGGACGCGCCTCACCGGTGAGGAGGTCAAAAGGTCAGGACCTTCCGGGCGGAAAGAAGGAGCGTCACGCATTGCTCATCCGTCAGACATCGGGAAAAGGGGGAGCGTCCACGGCCCTCCACATCCAAAAGAAGATAGAAATGATTCTCCTCTCCGGACCAGGGATGGTTCACGCCTTCCCCGAAAAAAATGACCGTGGAGGAGGTCTTCATGAGAGCTTCCACGATCGGCGGGAGAGGAAAGGTGCCGACCAGGAGGACAAGGCCGGACTGGTCCCCGGATTCGTTTTTCACGGCTATTCCGCCTTCCTGAGGAAGGGGAGGACGATGTCGGCCGAAGAGACAAGCTCCTGGATCCGCTCCCTCCCGACAGGCAAGACGAAATCCGGAACGGGACGATCCAGAAAAAAATGGTCGAGATCCGAATCCAGGGCCATGACATGGAACCCCAGCTCCGTCAGAAGGGGGATCACCTCGACGATCTCGGGGGGAAGGCCCAGGAGCCGGGGCGAAATCGGGAGAAGAATCCGGACCCCCTCTCCCACCAGCAGGAGGGTCACGGGACGGTGGGAGACAGAAAAACCCAGGGCCATCCGGAGACCCTCGAAGAACCGGAGATGGGCAGTGGGAGAAGACTCCAGGATGAAGACGACATTTTTGTGCTTTCCCATCGTGCCCAAGGAACCTACGTCGTAAAGGGAAGAAAGAGGTCGGCGGATCCGGCGAGCTGGCCCAGCTGCACCTGGGTTTCGAAACGGACCCTGGACGGGAGAGATCCTGGCCCCAGCCCCCGGATCTCCGCGGTGGACTGGCACACGGCAATCTCGCCCCCCGCCTCAAGCACCGGGAAGAGGGGAAAGGAGTCCGGGCCCCTTCCGTGCACCGGGACCAGGCCAAGGATCGCGTCGTCCATCACAAAGACTGTCAGATGGGCCCCGGCCTCGACGAAGGATCGGGCCAAACGCACAACTGTCGAATAGGGCGTCCATTCGGGGCTTCGCAGAAGGAGCATGACGACACGCGGCACGGAACCAGCCTCCATCAGGCGGTCTGCGCCCCGATCTTTTCCGCCCCCGGATGAAGGTCCTCGAAGCGTCTGGCAAGGGAGAGGATGCGGGTCAGGGTCGACATCATGGCGTCGGGAAGCGTTTCGGCCACCCCTTCGAACTGCTTGCTGGCGATCAGGGATCCGTCCCACAGAAGAATCTGGTTGTAGGGGGTCAGGGCGGAAATCTCCCGGGCCAGTTCGGGGGAACGCAGGAGAGCCACCGCCCGCCCGGGCTCCGGAGAGCGGACGTCGAAGGGGATCCCGGTGACCGGCACAACCGGTCCGACCTCTTCCTCGAGCTTGGCCTTCTGTTCCGGCTTCGGATCCCGGAAACCGTCCTTCTGGAGGAGCAGCACCCTTTCGGGAGTTCCGACTCCCAGCTCCACGACGAGATTCAGGACGCTGACCGTGTGGTTTTCTGCCGTATGGAAAAAGATCTTCACCGGACGCCCCTCATAGGTCCCGGAAAGATACGGGTAGGCCCAGATGGCCGAACGCCCTGCCGCCCCCGAAAGACGGGAGGCGAGGTCGGTGAAGGCGGCAAATATTTTCTGGCGATTGACGAACCCGTGAACAAAAAAGGCGAGTCCCACCGCCGCGATAACGCCAAAGAATGTGAGGGGAATATAACTGATCATAAGGCTAGCCTCAAGTCATGGACCAGAGGGGAGATTGACCTCCCTTCTGGTCTGGGTAAGAACCTTGAAAATCAGGAATGAAGGATCATGCCTCCGACACCGACCACCCACCCATGGGAGGGATCCGGGAATGTCATCCCGTAAAGATCCAGTTTTGTCCCGCTCTTGATGAGGGTCCAGTGGTTGCCGCCATCCACCGTCTTCAGGAAGATCCCGAGAACCCCGGTGACATAGCCCACTTTGTCGTTGAGGAAGACAACGGTGTGCAGGTCATTGGACTCGCGCTCCATGCCGGCCACGCTCCAGGTCAGGGGTCCCCGGCCCGGTCCATTCTGGATGACCCAGCTTTGGCCTCCGTTTGTGGTGTATTCGATGATCCCGTGCGTTCCGACAACCCATCCGCGGTTCTGGTCGATAAAGCTGACTCCGTAAAGATCCTTGCGAACGGAATTGTTCTGCTTCTTCCAGGTGGTGCCGCCATCTGTCGTCGAGAGGATCAGGCCCTCCTGGCCGACGGCCCAGCCGTGGCTCGGGTCACCCTTGAGGAAGCTCACCCGCATGATCCACTGGGCGGTGTCGGTCGAGACCTTCGCCCAATGGGCGCCTCCGTCCGTAGTGTGAAGGAGGGTCCCGGCAAATCCTGATGCCCACCCGTTTTGCCTGTCAGAGAAGGTCACGGAATAGAGGTCGAAAGGAATGCCCGTCTCCTGGGTCGACCAGCTCTTTCCCCCGTCGTCGGTCGCGAGGATGAGACCGTTGTTTCCGACGGCCCAGCCGTGCGTCTGATCGACAAAGTCCACCGAATGGATCCAGTGGGTGGTTCCGGTATTGAGAGGAACCCAGGTCTTCCCGCCATCGGTGGTGTGGATGATCACGCCGGCGGCCCCGGAGACCCAGCCTTCGTTCGCGCTGATGAAGTCGACCCCGTCAAAGGGAACGCCGACTCCGAGAGAGTCCGCAAATTGCCAGCGATCGGCAGCCCCGGCCAAGGGAACCCCTCCGAGGGCAAGGCCGGTCCCCAGGATCCCTGCGGCCATGACCCCGGCCAGAACCCCGGACATCACCCGTTTGCGAATCTTCCCGCCCCACGTTGTCTGGGCCTCTTTTCCATTCCCATATTGTCCCATGCAAACCCTCCGGATCCGAGATGTTTTTATGAAAATGCCCAACAAAGGCGGAAGGCCTCCGCCACCCGCAAAGAACAGGGAAAGACAGACCAGAGACGAGCGGAAAGCCTTTCTCTGGAAAGGAAAACAAGAACACAAACTGTCGAATTCGGAAAATGACCTTGATTGTAACCACAATCGGTCCACTTTGCAAATGATCGGGCGGACTGGTAATGGCTCAGGTGGATATTAAAAATCTG
>JAJZGM010000050.1 GCA_021828525.1 Nitrospirota bacterium
TTTCCGTCAGGATGTACAGCCCCCTGATCCTTCTTCCAATGCGGCGGCGTTCCTCGTCGGAAATTCCATGCTTGATCCACACGAAACGTTTTCTGGCCAAAATCCTTTTCCGGATGACTTCCGGCGAGATTCCGAGAATGGGCGCCAGCTGGGAGGCAAGAAGGGAGGGGTTTTCATAGCGCCTGATCTGGAGAGGGTCAGCGGCTAGGCTCGGGACGGACCGGTTGTCGGCCAGCGGGCGGCCGTCGGCCGACAGGATCGTCCCTCTGGCACCCTCTACCAGAGCGAGGCGTTCCCGCTCGCTCCGGGAAAGAGTGTCATAGAGGGGAGCGTCCAGGACCTGGAGAATGAAGAGACGTCCGAGGATGATGGCAAAACCTGCCATGACAAGGATGACTGCAACGGTTGTCCGTCTCTTCATAGGGAGGGCCCCAAGGACGACGCACAAACAGTCGCCCGGGAATGATTGTTAATCGGATTTAAGGGAGATAAAGCACCTCCGCCGGCAAGGCCCTTTCCAGGTGGTTCGCATGGGCATACCCCCGGAGCCGGGCCTCCCTCGTCAGGGAGATCATCTCCTCTTCGAGCTCTTTTTCCCGGGATTCGCTCTTTGCAACTTCCTCATTGAGCAGAGTCACGCGCCGCTTGATGCGGACCGATTCGATGCTCACGGACATCGCAAACAGGAGCGCCATGATCCCGCCGACAAAAAACAGGAACGCCAGGGATCTCCTTTCCCAGAAGGCCGTTCCCCCGCTACCTTCCGACAAAGGAGACCCCCCTCATCCTGGCACTGCGGGCGCGCGGGTTTTGAAGGATTTCCTCTTCCCCCGGCTGCAGGGACTTTCGGAAAAGCAGGCCGGCCGCATCTTCAGAAACCCATTTTCTGAAGGTGCGTTTTACGATCCGGTCCTCCCCCGAATGAAAACTCAGGACCAGAAGCCTCCCTCCTTTTTCTTCCAGAACCTGTCGGGATCCGGCCAGGGAACGCTCGAGATTTTCATATTCCCTGTTGACCCGGATCCGGAGGGCCATGAAAACCCGGGTGGCCGGATGCCTTCGACTCCTTCGGAAACCCTTGCGGTAATAAACTCCGGAGACGAAGCCGGCGAGTTCCAAGGTTGTTCTCGGAAGCCTTCCGGATTTTCTGGCCTGAACGAGAGCCCGTGCCACGGGAATCGCCAGGGGTTCGTCTCCTTCCGAAAGAAGGTCGGACAGTTCGTCTTCGGAAGCCCGCTCCAGAAGCTCTCCGGCCGTCTCTCCCGATGTCGGATCCAGGCGCATGTCCAAGGGGCCTTCCTCAGAAAAGGACAGCCCTCGCTCTGCCTCCTCTCCCTGGATCGTCGACCAGCCCAGGTCGAACAGGATCCCGGAAACCCTGACCCGGGCACTTTGCACGTGAACGGCAATGTCCGCATTGTTTCCGTGGATCACCACAAACCGGCCGGCAAAGGCCTCACCCGACTCCTCAAGAAAGCGGTCCACGGCACTCTTGTCCCGGTCGATGGCCAGAACCAGCCCTCCCCGCTCAAGAATCGCCCGGGAATGACCTCCTCCGCCCAAATTGGCGTCGACATACCAGAGATCCTTGCGAACATCGAGCCAATGCATGGTTTCTGAAAGCATGACAGGACGATGTCCTGATCCGTCAGGCCCCTTCAAAAAAGCCCCGAAAGTTTTTGGGTCACCGACCGGACCTTTTCCGGACCCGTGGCCAATCCCAGCCGCTCTCCGTTCCACATTTCGAACTTGTGAAGAAGACCGACAAACCAGACTTCGTGATCAAGGCCGGCATAGTCCCTGAGAGGAGGCGGAACGAGAATGCGTCCCTGACGGTCAAGGACGCCTTCCGAGGCCCAACCGACCATGAACCGGAGATAGGTCCGGAGATCATCGTTCATCTGGGGAAGCTCTTCCCACTTCCGCTCGAGCTCGATCCAGGCGGGTTCGGGATAGACCACCAGACATCCTTCGGGATCGACGCTCATGACAAGGCGGAGGTCTTCCTCGTTCCCCCCCAACGCTTCGCGAAAACGCTGGGGGATCGCGACCCGTCCCTTGGCATCCAGACTATGAAGAAATCGTCCGCGGAAAAATCCCATCCACTTCCCCCCACCTTTCCCCACTCTTCACCCCTCATTATAGAGAGAGGATTAAAACTGTCAATATTTCCCCACCACTTTTTTCTCCCTCATTTCTTGGGTTTCGACGGAAGACTGTCACGTGTTTCAAGGGATTCATGCTTGAAGAAGAGGAGAGTGTATGAGAAAATGAGACCAGACAAGAACCCATGCCAGGAGGAGTCAATGCCTATCTACGAATATTCCTGCAATACCTGTGGCAATGTATTTTCCAAGCTTCAGTCGATCAGGACCGGCCCGGGAGAGACGGAGTGCACGAAATGCAAGAGTCTCGATCTCAGAAAGATTCCGTCTTCCTTTGCCAGCGCCGTGGCTGGAGCTCCCGGATCCGAGTTTGCCGCCCCGGCGACCCAGCCCTCCGGAGGGGGAGGCTGCTGCGGAGGAGGATGCGGGTGCGGGTAATCATCGATAATCCTGCGAAAGACCTTTGATGAAAAAGTTTTTTCTCCAGGAGGCGGGGAAGGCGGGTCTCGCTCTCCTCAGCCTGATCCTTCTTTCCGCCTGTACGATCCGGACCCACTCTCCCCTGAGATTCCATCCTTCGGCCCCGGTGATGGAAGAAAAGAACGGCATCACCTACATCCTTCTCCCGATCGAGATCGAGGACAAGGGAGCGAGGACACTCCGAATCCATCTTCGGGAAAACATCCTTGACCTGACTGCCAACGATCAGCATTTCCGCCTGAGAGGGAAGAAAAGTTACCGCTTCATCCTCAAGAACGCCAACAAGCCCTTCAAGAACCTCTATCCGGCCTCGTGGAAATCAGACTGGACGGACCATTACATGTCGCACCAGGACTGGGTCGTTCCCGCCATCTCCAAAAAAACCCTTCCGCTTCTTTTCATTCTTCCGGGTCCACCGCCGACCCCCCGGAAGCTCATCCTTCACCTGTCCTACTCCTATCCCCAGACAGCCACCTTCGATGAGGTCAGGCTTGTGGTTCCCCTCCCGGGGGGAGTCTCACCCTCAAATCATTACACCTCTTCCGGCGAATAGCCTCCGGGTCTCTTAAATCAGAAAAGGCCTCCCCAAGGGGAGGCCTTTCTCTCTTGTGACCCGACAGAAATCAGGCCAGCTTCTTGAGCTCTCCCAGAATTTCCTGATCGTCACGGGCTGTCAGGATCTCCTGAACCTTCACATATCGAACAATTCCCTTTTTGTCGACAATCACCGTCGCCCGCTTGTTGATGTTGGCCTCTTCGATATAAAGCCCATAATCCTTGCAGACCGTCCTCTTGATGTCGGAAAGAAGCGTCTGCTTGAGCTTGAGGGACTCCTTCCAGGCCTTGTGACAGAAGGTGCTGTCGGTGCTGATGCCCAAAACGACCGCATTGGCATCCTCGAAACGGGGAAGATCATTTGAAAAGCAGGTATTTTCATTGGTACAGATGGGGCTCCAGTCAAGGGGATAGAAAGCCAGGACAACATTTTTCTTCCCCCGGTAGGAGGAGAGGGTCACAGGCTTCTTGTCCTGATCCTCAAGGGTAAAATCCGGAGCCACATCCCCGACCTTTATTTCTGATGCCATATCGTTTTCCTTTCAGATTTTGTTGAGTCCAGTTATGCGTGACAGGCCGGAACCCGGCGATAAGAGCCTGATTTGAGCGTCTCGGCCACGGTTCGTCCGATCACGGACGGATTGTCGACCACGATGACCCCATAGGATTCCAGGGCCTTCATCTTGTCCCGGGCCGATCCCTTGCCGCCCGAGACAATGGCACCGGCGTGGCCCATCCGGCGCCCGGGAGGAGCCGTCAATCCGGCGATAAATCCGATGATCGGCTTGGTCATATGGGCTCGTGCAAAGGAAGCGGCCTTCTCCTCGTCTTCCCCTCCGATTTCGCCGATCATGACAATCGCTTCCGTTTCCGGATCCTTTTCAAAAAGCGCCAGGACATCCCGGAAGTTGAGCCCCCGGATGGGGTCCCCTCCGATTCCCACGCAGGTGGATTCCCCGAGTCCAAGCTGGGTCAGCTGCCACACCGCCTCGTAGGTGAGGGTGCCGCTTCGCGATACAACGCCAACACGGCCACGCTTGTGAATGTAGCCAGGCATGATCCCGATCTTGGCCCCGTCCGGGGTGATGATGCCGGGACAGTTGGGACCGATGAGCCGGACGGTTTCTCCCTCTTCATTTCTGATATCGAGAATGCGGCGGACGCGCATCATGTCCTGAACCGGAATCCCTTCCGTGATGCAGACGATAAGCTCGATGCCGGCATCCGCCGCCTCAAGGATGGCATCAGCGGCAAAGGCGGGCGGCACAAAGATCAGGGAGACGTCCGGATGAACGGCCTCCACAGCATCCCGGACTGAATCCCACACAGGGAAGCCCTCGTGAACAGTTCCTCCCTTTCCGGGGGTGACCCCGCCCAGAACCAATGTCCCGTATTCCCGGCAGGCCATGGCGTGGTAACTGCCCTCCTTGCCGGTAATGCCCTGCACGATGACCCGGGTCGACCGGTCGACAAGAATGCTCATTTTGCTCCTTTCACGGCCAGAACGATTTTTTCCGCTCCCTCGAATAGTTCCTCGGCGACCTGCAGATTCAGTCCCGAATCCCTCAGCATTTCGCGTCCTTCCTTGGCATTGGTCCCCTGGAGCCGGACCACCAGAGGGACGTGGAGTTTGACATCCTTCGCTGCGGCGATGATGCCTCCCGCAATCCGTTCGCACCGGACAATCCCGCCAAAGATGTTGACAAAAATTCCCTTGACAGCCGGATCTCCAAGAAGGATTCTGAAGGCCTGTTCGACGGTCTCCTTGCTGGCCCCTCCTCCCACGTCAAGGAAGTTGGCCGGTGTCCCTCCGGCCAGGGCAATGACATCCATCGTTGCCATCGCCAGTCCGGCCCCGTTGACCATGCAGGCGATCGATCCATCAAGCTTGACGTAGTTGAGTCTGTGTTTCGAGGCCTCGATCTCGAGCTCGTTCTCCTCGAACAGATCCCTAAGGGCCAGCACATTGTCCTGACGATAGAGGGCATTGTCGTCAAAGGAGACCTTCGCGTCGAGGGCCAGGAGCCGTCCTTCGCCTGTCAGGATCAGAGGATTGATTTCGACCATCATGCAGTCGGTCTCGGTGAAAAACCGGTACAGGTTGGCGAGAAGGGCCGAGAAGGAATTGTAAAGGTTGACAGGCAATCCCAGAAACGCTGCCACACGCCGGCCGACAAATCCCTTGCATCCGATCTCCGGATCGACAGAAAGGGTCAGGATCTTCTCAGGATGGGAGGCGGAGACCTCTTCGATCTCCATGCCCCCCTCCGTGCTGGCAAGGATCGAGATCCTACGGCTCGACCGGTCCAGGACCAGGCTCAGGTAGAACTCCCTTGAAATGGCAGCCCCCTCCTCGATCCAGACCTTGCGCACCAGGCGTCCTTCGGGACCCGTCTGATGGGTCACCAGCGTCTTTCCCAGAAGAGCAGCCACAAAGCCAGGAATGTCCGACGTGTTCTTTGCGATCTTGACGCCCCCCGCCTTGCCCCGTCCTCCCGCATGGATCTGGGCCTTGACAGCAAAGACCTGGGCAGTTCCGCCAAAGATGCCCGCCTTGCTCTCGATCAGAGTTCGCGCCTCTTCGGCCGAATCCACGACAACCCCGGACGGGACAGGCACGCCATAGCTTCTGAAGAGCTCCTTGGCCTGGTATTCATGAATATTCAAGACCTTCTCCTCTCGTTAGGATTTGTGATGTTACCGGAAGTTCTCTCAGGAATCCTTGCGGCGATAATCGGGAAAAAGAGTCGGCGCTATCGGACGCTCCGCCCCCTTAAACTCTCGGGCCAGGGCCTGCTCGAAGTTCTCGACATGGGCCAGGGACACCTCTTTCCAGGAAAAAGGGGCCCTTTCCTTGGCTTCTTTCGAGCCCTCAAGCCCCGCCCTTCGTCCGAAGACAAAAAGCTCGAGAAGGGAATTTCCCATGAGCCGGTTGGTTCCATGAAGCCCTCCCGAAGCTTCCCCTGCCACGAGGAGATTCGGAATGGAGGTGTGGGCATTCTCGTCGGTCTTGATGCCACCGTTCTGGTAATGGAGGGTCGGGTAGACGAGGATGGGAACCTTCGTCGGGTCCACATGATGGCGGGTCATCAGTTTGACGATATTCGGAAAGCGCTTGGTGACCGTTCCCTCCCCCGCATCCCGGTCGATCGAGGCCAGGTCGAGGTAGACCCCGAAAGCGCCGGAAGGCGTGGGGACGCCCCTCCCCTCCGAACACTCCCGGATGATGGCCGAGGCCACCACGTCCCGGGTTTCGAGTTCGTTGACGAAACGACGGCCCAGGACGTTGTACATGCGGGCACCCGCTCCGCGGACAGCCTCGGTGATCAGCATCCCGGCCATTTCGGAGGGAAAGATGACGCCGGTGGGATGGTACTGGAAGCTGTCGATATGGACAAGCTTTGCCCCCATGCGGTACGCCATGCACAAACCGTCTCCCGTGGCGCCGAAATGGTTGGAGGTCGCAAAGCCTCCAAGGTGCAGCCGTCCGGTTCCCCCGGTGGCGAGAATGACCGTGCGCGCCTTCACGAAAATGTTCTTCCGGCTGTCGAGATCCCAGAGAACCGCGCCGGCACAGGCTCCCCCCGGCCCCTGCAAGAGTTCAACCGCAGGGGAGAACTCGAGAATCTCCACGGGAGAATTGACGACATCTTCCTTCAGCACCCGGATCAACTCGAGTCCGGTATAGTCCTTGGCCGAAATCAGCCGGGGACGGGAGGTCCCCCCGCCCTTGCGGAGGGAGAGGTTGCCCTGGGGGTCCCTGTCGAAAAGAATTCCCCGGGAAACAAGCCATTCCACCATCCGGGGCCCTTCTGATACAAGGACCGAAAGCAGCGTCGGGTCATTCTCGCCATGCCCTCCCCGGAAGGTGTCCCTGAAGTGTTCGACAGGACTGTCCCCCTCTCCCAGGGCCGACTGGATTCCCCCTTCGGCCATAACCGTGTTGGAATCCCCAACCCGAAGTTTTGTCGTGAGAAGAACGCTGACCCCCTGCTCCGCCGCATACAGGGCCGCGGTGATTCCCGCTCCCCCCCCTCCGATAATGAGGAGATCCACCTCCCGGTCGGGATGGTCCGGAATCACCCTCGTCCCCTGGAGCCGGCTTCTTGACTCGAGAAGAGTGGCAATCTCCTCGGGAACAACCGTCCCGGCGTCCGGACCAACCCGGAGGGTCGCTTTGCCTTCGGGTCGGTAGTCGGGATAGAAGGACTTGAGCAGTCTCTGACGATCTTCGGGTGAAAGGGCCGCCGGAGGGGTTTCGTCAAGAACCGGCATTCGGGAATAAAACGATTCGACCAGGTCGGACATTCTAGGATTTGACCTCGCATTCTTTCTTGAGTTCAGCGGGAGAAAGGCTGAGAAGGTGGTTCATTTCCCGGGAAAAAGTTCCCGCTTCTATCTCGCCCAACCGTGTCTTGAGGTTTGAAGGAAAGGGGAGCTCCTTGGCTCCGTAAGCTCTCCGGGCATAGAGGGCGATTTCATGGGGGGCCATCTCGGCAATGCACCGCGAGACGCACAGTCCGCACATGACACAACTCATCGTCAGTTCGGCGACTGCCTTGAAGTCGCCGAAATTGGCCCTCCACACCGCGTCCCGGACATCGATCCCCTGGGGACAGACTTCGGTGCAGGCATTGCAGTTCCGGCAGGTCGCCGATTCCGGGTAAAAGGTGAACAGCTCCTCCTTGGGATCGGTCAATGCCGCCACATCGTAATGGGCCCTCTGGATGGGATAGGAGTCAAGCATCGAAAAGCTCATGCCGTCCTGGACAAGCGTCTGGCAGGCCAGG
>JAJZGM010000051.1 GCA_021828525.1 Nitrospirota bacterium
CTCGATCTCGGTCATTACGAGCGCTTCACTTCCCTGACCATGGGAAAGGAAAACAACCACACAACCGGACGGATCTACTACGATGTCATTACCCGCGAACGGCGGGGAGACTTTCTCGGAGGAACGGTCCAGGTTGTTCCGCACATCACCAATGAGATCAAGCGGGTCATTCTCGAGCGAGGGAAAAATGCCGATATCCTTCTTGTCGAGATCGGGGGCACGGTGGGAGACATCGAGTCCCTCCCCTTCCTGGAAACGATTCGCCAGTTTCCACGGGAAGTCGGAAAACACAATGTGGCCTTCGTCCACCTGACCCTTGTCCCCTATGTGAGGGCCTCCTCCGAACTCAAGACCAAACCCTCCCAGCATTCCGTCCACAAGCTTCGGGAGATAGGTATCAGTCCAAACATCATCCTCTGCCGAGCTGAAGAAGAAATCCCCGAGGAAGTCAAGAACAAGATCGCCCTTTTCTGCGATGTTGATTCCGAGGCGGTGATTTCGGCCCCGGACGTCCCCACGATCTATCAGATTCCCCTCGAGTTCTATCGCCAGAAACTTGATCGTTACCTCCTAAGGCATCTCCGCATGCGGATTCCCCCGGCCCGGATTGCCCCCTGGAGGGCGATGGTGCACAGGATCCAGCGCGCCAGAAAGAGTGTCACCATCGGCATTGTCGGAAAATACCTGAACCTCAAGGACTCCTACAAAAGCCTGATCGAAGCCTTGAATCATGCGGGAGTTCAGCATGGCATCCGCGTCTCTCTCGAATGGCTCGACGCCGAAGAAATCGAGGCCGCTTCCGATCCTTCCGCCCACTTTGACGCCCTCGGGGGAATCCTGGTTCCCGGCGGTTTTGGCTCGAGGGGCATTGACGGAAAAATTCGGGCCATCACCCATGCCCGGGAACACGGGGTTCCCTTCCTCGGCATCTGTCTTGGGATGCAACTTGCCGTCATCGAATTTGCCCGGAAGAAGCTGGGTCTGACCGAGGCCACCAGCCGGGAGTTCACCCCCCATCCCGTCGACCCGGTCATCGATCTTCTCCCGGAACAAAGAGCCAATCCCGACATGGGAGGAACCATGAGGCTCGGACTCTACGACGTGGACCTTCTCCCCGGAACAAGGGTCTCTGAACTGTACGGAACACTTAAAATCCGGGAACGACACCGCCACCGTTTCGAAGTCAACCCGGACTATATCGGCCGTATCAAAAAGGAAGGCCTCGATGTTTCGGGCACATTCGGAGAGAGAAAGCTGGTGGAGGTCGTCGAAATTTCCTCGCATCCGTTTTATGTGGCCTCCCAGTTTCATCCGGAATTCCGTTCGAGGCCCCTCTCCCCCCATCCGCTCTTTTCCGGGTTTGTCCAGGCTTCCCTGCGCCACGCCGAAGGGAAGCGACCGGCACCGGAGACCACATGAGCGCGGGACGCAGGACGGGACCTGTCCCGATCGGTGACCCGGCTTATCCCTTCTTCCGCATCGGGGAGGGACATCCTCCAGCCTTCATTCTGGGTCCCTGCGTCATAGAATCCCGCTCTCACGCCCTTGAGGTCGCACACAGGATCTCAGAGATCCGGGACCAGCTCTCCCTTTCTGTGGTCTTCAAGGCCTCTTACGACAAGGCCAACCGCACCTCCCGACAGAGCTTCAGGGGAATCGGACGAACCGAGGGACTGGCCATTCTCGAAGAGATCCGCCGACGCTACGAACTCCCGGTTTTATCCGACATCCATGAATCTGTGGAGGTCCCGGATGCCGAACAGGTCCTCGACATTTTGCAGATCCCAGCCTTCCTTTGCCGTCAGACCGATCTTCTCGAAGCGGCGGGCCGGACCGGCAAGCCCGTCCACCTGAAAAAAGGACAGTTTCTGGCACCGGAGGACATGGGGCCGGCGGCGGCAAAAATTGCCGGTACGGGAAATGAACGGATCCTTCTTTGCGAACGCGGATCCACCTTCGGATATCACAATCTGGTGGTGGATTTCCGCGCCCTGGCCATCATGGCCCGCTTCGGATACCCCGTGATTTTTGACGGGACACATTCCGTGCAGAGTCCCGGGGGTGGGGGGGACCGCTCCGGAGGTGACCGGATTTTCGTGCCATTGCTTGCCCGGGCTGCCATGGCTGCCGGATGTGATGGCCTCTTCCTTGAAACACATCCGGACCCCGATCATGCCCCAAGCGATGGTCCGAACATGATTCCCCTCTCTTCCCTTCCGGATCTCCTGACCGAGGTGTTGTCCATTCATCGGCTGAGAACGGGCCTTTCGGGCGACCCTGCCTTCTCCCCAAAGACAGGGGACCCTTCGTGACCGACCCGCCATCCGGAAAGGATCTCCTGCGAATTGAACGTGGTCGGGAAATTCTTGAGGAGGAAGCCCGTGCCGTCAGTTCCCTCTGTCAGGGACTCGGACAGGAATTCGCCGGGGCCGTGGAGGCAATCCTTGCCAACCCCGGCAAATTGGCTGTCACCGGGATCGGGAAATCAGGCCACATTGCCCGAAAGGTGTCCGCCACCTTTTCCTCCACCGGAACTCCGGCATTTTTTCTTCATCCGGGAGAAGCTCTCCACGGAGATCTCGGCATGCTTGAATCGCGGGATATTCTTCTGTCATTCTCAAAATCCGGTGAAACGGAAGAGATCCGGGCCCTGCTGCCTCTTCTCGAGAGAATGGAGATTCCGATGATCGCCATTCTTGGGGAGACTGATTCCACCCTGGCCCGAAAGGCCACCTGGGTCCTTTCCGCCAATGTCGGGAAGGAGGCCGGGCCACTCGGCATCGCTCCCACATCAAGCACGACGGCCATGCTCGCCATGGGGGATGCCCTGGCCATGGTCGTCCTGGCCGAACGGGATTTCGGGGTCCGGGAATTCGCCTCGCTCCACCCGGGAGGGGCCCTGGGCCGACGCTACTTTCTTAAGATCAATGCCCTCATGCACACCGATGATCGTCTTCCCACAGTTTTTCCTGAGACTCCATTGCGGGATGTCATCGTGGAAATGACGGCCAAAAAACTGGGCATGACGACGGTCACCGACCCATCGGGACGGCTCCAGGGCGTCCTGACGGACGGGGATCTCCGGAGAACCCTTGAATCGTCCCGGATGAATGGCTCCCCGATCCTTGACCTTCCGGCCGAAGCCATCATGTCCAGGCACCCTGCGACGCTTCCTCCGGATACACTGGCCTCGGAGGCATTGAACCTCATGGAATCCCGCCAGATTACCAGCGTGGTCGTGACCGGGAATGACCGGATCGTCCTGGGAGTCATCCATCTCCACGATCTGTTGAGGGCGGGAGTCCCCTTATGATCCGAATTCCCCTTCCGGTTCTTCGAAGGCTTCCTTCCATTCGCGGCCTAGTCCTCGACGTTGACGGAGTTCTGACTGACGGGCGGCTTTCCTTCGGCCCGACAGAGGAGATGAAGTCCTTTCATGTCCGTGATGGCCACGGGGTGGCCCTTCTCCTGAGGTCCGGATTCCCTGTCGGGATCATTTCCGGAAGATCGGGAGCGGCCACGGAAAGACGACTGGCGGACCTTGGAATCCGGGATTTTTTTCTGGGCATCCGGGACAAATCCCAAGCCTTCGACACCTTGCTGTCCCGGTGGAAGCTCGAACCGGATCAGGTTGCCGCCATGGGGGATGATGTCACGGACCTCGTCCTCCTCCGACGGGCGGGACTTTTCATCGCCGTCTCCGATTCCCACCCTTCCGTTTTGAAAAGGGCGGACTGGGTCACCTCCGCTCCGGGGGGGCAGGGTGCTGTCCGTCAAGTCTCCGACGCTCTGCTCTTTGTCCGAAATCGCAAATGCAGGGACAAAGGGGAGGACCATCTGTGCTGAACCTGGCCAACTCTCTGACCCTTGGCCGTCTTCTGCTCATTCCGGCCGTCATCATGGCCGACCACTCCCCGAAGACCGGACCCAGCCACATGGCGGCCTTTCTTTTTATTCTGGCTTCCCTCACCGACATTCTTGACGGTTTCGTCGCACGCCGATACAACATGGTGACATCCATGGGTAAACTTCTCGACCCGGTGGCCGACAAGATCCTTGTGAGTTCCGTACTCTTTCTTCTCGTGGCACACGGGTTGCTCCCGGCCATTCTGGCCATCATCGTTGTTGCACGGGAGTTCGCAGTCTCCGGACTCCGTTCGGTCGCCGCCTCGCGGGGCATCATCATCCCGGCCGAAAAAACCGGAAAAGCCAAAATGGTTGTCCAGACTCTCTCTATTGCCCTCCTTCTTGACAACAATCGCCACCTGGCCATTCCCGGATCAAACTTTCTCCTGAACTTTCACTGGATCGGACTCCTGACCTTCTGGATTGCCATCATTCTGACGATTGTCTCCGGCATCCAGTATCTTTTGTGGTATCTGTGGATCACAAGCCAGGATGGTCCCGCATGATCTCGCATACAATCCTTGTCATTCTTTCATACCTGCTCGGATCCATTCCGACAGGCCTTCTTCTTGCCCGGGTCAAGGGGATCGACATCCGCAAGACGGGAAGCGGGAACATAGGATTCAGCAATGTCATGCGTGTGGTCGGGAAGGACCGACAGGGAAAGATCCTGGGTCTTCTGACCTTGCTGGGAGATATGGGAAAAGGAGCCGTGGCGGTCCGGCTGGGACTTATTTACGGGAATTCCTTCGATCCCTTTCTTGCGGGACTCTTCGTTTTTCTTGGCCATCTCTTTTCATTCTGGCTTCGGGGACGAGGCGGCAAAGGGGTTGCAACCGGCCTCGGTGTGGCTCTGGGTCTCGATCCTCTCTTTGGTCTTTTGATCTGCCTCCCCTGGCTCATTCTCTATCTGGCGACAAGAACCGCCTCCATTGCCTCTCTTGGAAGTTTTGCCCTCATGCCTCTCCTTTCCCTGTTTTGGGCAAGGAATCACTCAATCGTCCCCCATTCCCTGCCCCAGGGTTCCACCCTTCTTTTCCTCATTATGGCCATTCTTGTCTTCATCCGGCATCGCGACAACATAGCGAGACTCCTTTCAAACAATGAAAACAGATTATAGGGTTTACAATAAATAATTCTAATAAAAAAATAAGAACACTTTAGTCATAATATTTTAAACAGAACCGTGATATTCATCACACGATACACCACTCTAATGGTGCTTGACATTTCTCTGATTTCAGCCATAATCTTACCAGAGTGATCCGGGGACCGATCCACGAATCAGATTTGGCGGACATTCGGGAAGGTTTCTCTTCCGAAGGGCAGGAGGAAAGCACAATGGACACAAAGTCTCTCTATGGAAAAAAATTTACCGTTCTTGTGGTCCCCTCTCCGAACGACCGAATCCGCCGATACGAAATTTCAGGTCGATGGATTCGGTGGAGCGGTGCAGCAGGCCTGGTTTTCCTTGCCATTGCAGGGGTCTTTTCCATTCTTGCCTTCATTCTTTTCGAAAAGGAAGCCCGAATGATCGCTCTCCAACACCAGAGCCGGCTTCAGAAGGAGGAAATCGTCCGGATCTACCGAAGACTGCAGGATATTCACTCCACAATGGTGGATGTGGCCAAACTCGAGCGCAAGGTACGTCTCATCATGAACACGACCGAATCGAACAGCTCGAATGTTGTCCTGGGTCTGGGGGGTCCGGAACAGTCCGTTGCCCCCTCTGTCCTGATCCAAAAGGGTCGGCGGGGAATGGATGACCTCATGACAGAAATGGACAGGCAAATCGGGGACATCGAACATGGCGTCCTCAACCAGGAAGAATCACTCGCGGGCCTCGAGCACGTCATCCAGGACAGGCAGACGGAGTGGGCCTTTACCCCCAGCATCTGGCCCGCCCACGGTGTCATCACCTCCCGTTTCGGATGGCGGACATCCCCCTTCGGACTCGGTCGAGACTTCCATCCGGGGCTTGACATCGCTGGATCGATGGGAACGCCCATCATCGCCACCGCCTCCGGTACGATTTCTCTGGCGGGCTGGGACCAGGGCTTCGGTAAAACGGTCGTCATCGACCACACATCCTCTATCTCCACCCTTTATGGACATCTTGAAAAGGTGGCCGTTTATGAGGGAGAACATGTGAAACGTGGGGATGTTATCGGCTACCTCGGAAACTCAGGCCTTTCCACAGGCCCTCACCTTCATTACCAGATCATGGTCAACCGGAGTCCAGTCAATCCCCGACGCTACATTCTGAACAGATTCTGAAAGATTCTCCCCCCGAGGATGGTTTTCCCATCCTCCCTTCTGGTTAAAATCGATTCTTTGTTCTAGAATGCCCCTGATGCCCATGTTGCTCCCTTGGGAGCCAACATCTCGACTGACACGACACAGGTGAAGGCAGGGGGCCTGATTGAGCCAACGCACTCGGGGATTTCGCCTTCGAGCCAAGATTTTTCTTTTTTCGGCCGTTCTTCTGGGGATCATCCTCTCTTCGAACCTTTATGCCATTACAAGTCTTTATGCCCTTCACAGGATCTTTCTCGAGATCAAGAACCAGTCAGTCTCCGGACTTCTTATGATTTCACAGATCCAGAACAGGGTGGGGATCATCCTGGCAGAGGACAAGCGCTACATCCTCTTCGCCCCTCTTCCTCCCGAATCACCATCCCCTGTTGAAAGCGAACTTCCCCTCCTCATGGCCCTTCTGAAAACCCTGCCCCACCCCGATAACGCCACTGCCAATCTCGTCCATGGAACACAGGCGGCAGCCTCCGGACTCATTGATTCCATCGGCAAAGAAAAGGATGCCCTCAAAAATGGCAACAGGACGCTGGCCATCGCCATCAGCCGGGGGTCAACCGGCCCGCTCCTCATTTACATGGCAGGGCTTCTGCGTGACCTCAAGGAAGGCTATCAGAGAACCCTCGAGCGCAGGATTGCGGAAACGACGGCCCGGGAGGAACAGATGACGACCGTCAGCATCGAGATGACTGCCATAGGATCCTTGCTTGTCCTCCTGCTCCTTGTCTCCTTTTCGCGGATGGTCCTCGTACCGATCAATGCATTGATCGCCGGAACCCGGCGCATCTCCCAGGGAGCCTTTCACAATCCTGTGACTCTCTCCAATACCGACGAAATGGGGGATCTCGCCCGGGCTCTCAATGAAATGGCCCACCGGCTGGGAGAGCTTTCCCGGAAAAAGTCGGAATTTGTCACGGTGGCCTCCCATGAACTCAGAACTCCCCTCACCAGCATCCGTGGCTTCATATCGATGCTCAAGCGTCAGGCTCTGGGCCCTTTGAACGAAGAACAACAGAAAAGTCTCACGGTTGTTGGTGAGGAGATCGACCACCTCGTCGATCTCGTCAACCAGCTTCTCGATCTTGGGCGCATCGAGGCCGGTCAGATGCGCATCGATCTTCATCCCCTTGATCTCAGGAATTTTCTCGACAGGATCGTTGAACGTTATCGGCTGGCCGCCGAAGGGTCGGGAAGACGTTTCGAGGCCCGGATCGACCCGGAACTCCCTGAAACAATCCGGACCGATGCCAACAAGCTCGCCCAGATTCTGGACAATCTTTTGGGAAATGCGTTTAAATTTACCCAGGAGAGAGAAGAAATCAGGATTTCCGTGACACGGGAATTGACATCCCTTCGTTTCGAAATCGCCGATACAGGGATCGGGATCCCGTCGGAAAACCTCCCCTTTCTGTTTGACAAGTTTTACCAGGTGGCCCCTTTTGACATCCGGACAAAGGAGGGGCTAGGCTTGGGCCTTGCCGTCACAAAAGGGATCGTCGTCACCATGGGAGGGTCGATCGAAATTGCCCAAAATTCACCAAAAGGGACCGTATTCATCGTTTCCCTCCCCCTTTTATTCGAAGAGGGTGCCCATGCCTAGAACCAGACTCAAAACTCTGCTCCGCCTCACTGTTGCATTCCTTATTCTTCCACTGACAGCCTGCCAGTCCTTGCCCCCTGTCCGGACTCCTCCCTCCTAGA
>JAJZGM010000052.1 GCA_021828525.1 Nitrospirota bacterium
TCCGATCTCTCTTCATCCCGGGCCCGGATGACGGAATTTGCGGCGACGATAGCTGACGCTCCGCAGATCGCCGTTCCTGTTCCGAGAAGCAGGGAGAGGCTGTCCGGAAGGCCTTTCCGCCGTCCAATCCATACTGCGGCGCCGTAGACAAGGGCAATCACCAAAAGATCAAGCAGAAACCCCCGGGGGCCGACAGAGAGGATGTCCCGGGGGGAAAAATCGAACCCCAGGCCGACGACGCCAAGGCGGAGGAGGCGGCGGAAGGAAAAATGGATCCCCGGATCGAACCGTCCATGGACGGGGAGGAGGTTTCGGACGAGAGCCCCCAGCAGGATGGCCAGAAGAATCGGACCAGCCAGAACACTTCCAGTGAGGTGGCGGGACAGGAGACTCCCTTCGTAGGCCAGGAGGGCCAGGACGACGGAGAGAAGGATTCCCGGAACAAGATGTGAAAGGCGGGGAGCCGATTTTGTCTCCATGGGAGGTCCTTCGGAATATGGAGGTTGGAACCCGGGGCATAGCCATGTAGGATACCTATTGTACCGGGTTGGATCCGGGAGTCACATTGTCATTTCTAATAAAACCGAAAAGGAATCTGAATGGAAGGTGACTGGAAGGGGTTTGTCCGTGAATGGCTCGAAAGACAGGGTTTGACAGGGGGGTTTGACCGGACACCTCTGGCGGGTGATGCCTCCAATCGGCAGTACTTTCGGGTGCATTTTTCGGACACCTCCCTTCCGACCGCCATCCTGATGGAGAAAAATGCCGGCGAGGGCTTCAAAAAATCGGAAGAGGCGGTCTCGGGAACCGGAGAGGGTCCTCCGGGAGATCCCTTCATTCTGATCGCCCGCTTTCTGCGGGATCGGGGGATCCCCGCCCCGGCCCTCTATCAATTCCGGCAGGATGGTTCCCTCATCCTTCAGGAGGATCTGGGAGACCAGACCCTCCATGGGAGGTTGGCCGGAGAGCCCGGGGAAACGGACCCATTAACCGGGAAGGTCGTCTCTCTTCTGGTCAGTCTCCAGAAGCTCTCCTGGAAGGAAGGGTTGCCCTGGCTCTCCGGGCGAACCTTTAGCCGGGAGCTGATCCGGTGGGAGTTCGAACATTTCATCGAGTACGGTCTGAGCGGAACTCCCGCAAGAACCTTTGCCAGGATCCAGGAGGACTTCGATCGGGAATCGGACCTCCTTGCGGGCGATACCCCTCCGGTTCCGGTTCACAGGGACTACCACTCCCGCAACCTCATGGTACGAGACGACGGAGAACTGGGTCTGATCGATTTCCAGGATCTTCTGCTGGGATCTCCCTTTTATGATCTGGCGTCCTTTCTTTTCGACGCCTACCGGACTCTTCCGATGGAGACGATCCGGCACTGGCTCTCCCACTACCGGGAGATGGCGGTCGAGGAAGGAATCCTTTCCCCCGCCCTTTCCACGGAAGCGGCGGAGTCCTCCCTTTTCCGACACGCCTTCCAGCGAAATCTCAAGGCCTGCGGCCGTTTTTTCTATATCGCCGATGTCAAGGGGAATCCTTCCTTTCTCCCCTCCGTTGCCCAGACTCACAGAAATCTCGAAAGACTCGCGGAAGCCCTTCCCGAGCTGGCGTCAGTCTATGAGCGCATCCGTCCCCATCTTCGAAGGCCTCAGGAAGGACAGGGAGTGTGAGGATCTGTGGATTTATCCTGGCGGCGGGACTCGGGACGAGGCTTCGCCCGCTTTTTCCCGACCAGCCGAAGCCACTCGTCCCCCTGGGAGGCCGCCCCGCCATTTCATGGGCCCTTTCGTTTCTGGAAAGCTGCAAAGTTTCGCGTGTGATCGTCAATACCCATTACCGGAGGGAGAGGATGAGGGAGGCTCTTCCCCGCCTCGTTCCACCGGGAGTCGATCTTGTCCTCTCGGAGGAGGAATCCCTTTTGGGAACGGGAGGCGGCATCCTGAACGCCAGGGAGCATTTCCGGGGATTCGACTGGCTGGTGGTTGTCAATGCGGACATATTGGCCGATCTTCGTCCCGCCCCGCATTTTCGCCGCGCGATGAAAGAGCGGGCCGATGTTCATCTGGTCCTCTCGACCCGGGGACCAGAGTCGGAAAGGGGGCGAATCGGACTTCGTCCTTCCGGGAATCTCTGGTTCGGGGGGGAAGAACGGGAGCCGGGCATACGGTCGGGGATCTTCCTGGGAATCCATTTTGTCCGGCCGTGGGTCTTCGAGGGGTTCGCTCTGGAAGGAGCTCCTTCGGTCATCGACCTCTACCGGAAGATGAGGGGGGAGGGGCTCCGGATCCGGGGGAGCTTCACCCGGGCTTTTTGGATCGATCTGGGAACGGAAGATGGATTCCGGCGCGCACTCGAACATCTTGCACCTCCTCCGGGAAAAGGCCCCGGGGCGGGGGGGTGATCTGTCCGAGAACGGTCTCCTCCCGGGCGCCCGTCACGGTCCTGATCGATCCGGGACGCCCGGAAAGTGTCAGAAGCGCCAGGTAGGCAAAGGCTACAGATTCGATGGCCTGAGAGGGGAGACCGAAATCTCCCGATTCCCGGACCGGAATTCCCGTCATGAACGCGATCCGCTCCATCAGAAAGCGGTTCCGAACGCCTCCTCCCCCTGCGATCATGAGCTGTGGGAGAACGGGAAGGAATCCGAGAGAGCTCCGGATCCCCTCGGAGGTCAGCTCGGTCAGCGTGGCCAGAATATCATTCGCCCGTTCGGATGGGTTGATTCCGAACGACCGGAGCCTTCCCATGATCTCGGAGAGTCGTCCTTCGCCCCATTCCTCCCGGCCGGTGGATTTGGGGGGGATCCGGGAAAAATAGGGGTCGGCGGTCAGGGCTTCGAAGAGAGGCCGGATCACCGTCCCCTTTCTGGCACGTCTCCCGTCCGTATCCACCTGTTCCCGGCCTCCGGTCAGGGCAAGGATGGCGAGGTCTAGGAGCATGTTCCCCGGACCGGTATCAAAGGCCAGGACCGGATCGTCCCTCCCGGGGGCAGGGAGATAGGTCAGATTGGCGATGCCCCCGATGTTCAGAAAGGCCCGGTCCTCCGAGGCGCTGAAGACCGCCCGGTGGAGGATGGGCGCAAGCGGGGCTCCGGAGCCTCCGGCGGCCACATCTGCCCCACGGAACTGGGTGATGACCGGAACGCCGAAGGTCCGGGCCAGTGGAAATGGATCGGAAAACTGGTAGGAAACCCCGTCCACCTCCGGGGAGCCGGAAAGAAAATCGAGAGAGTGCGGGACCGGATGATGACGGATCGTGACCCCGTGCGTTCCGATGGCGCAAAGGGTCCCGGGTGAAATCCCGGCCTTTTCGAGGAGACTTTCTCCCAGCCGGATCTCCGTCCTGGAGAGGAGGCTGGCCAGATCGGGCATGAACCGGGAGGGGTCGGCCAGTGGATCTCGGCCTGCGATCCAGCGTTTCATGTCCTGCCTGAAGGAGGGCGCAAAGGGAGACTCTTCGAAGGCCAGTAGACGGACAGTTCCATTTTCGACGGCAATCAGAGACCCGTCAATTCCATCGAGGGAGGTTCCACACATGAAGCCCAGTGACAGAAGGGGTGGCCTTCCGGATTTTTCGTCCATCTTTCTCCTTTCCGTTGCCAGTCCGTCTCAAATGCCGGCCCCCGGGGTTTCAGGGATCATCGGACTCGCCGGCCGTTCCAATGTCGGCAAGTCCTCCCTCATCAACCGACTGGCCGGAGCCCATCGTCTCGCCAGGACGGGGAAGCGCCCCGGGGCCACCACCCTCCCCAATCTCTACAGGATCATGACGGGGGGATACTTTCTGGATTTTCCCGGCTACGGGTACATGAACCGCAGCCAGGGCATGAAGAAGACCTCCCAGGACATTTCGACAATCCTGGTGGAGGCCCGCCAGGACATCTCGGCAATCCTTCTCTGCGTCGACATCCGTCGGGAGGTTCTTCCTGCCGACCAGGAGGCGGCCCGGTGGTTTCTGTCCCGTGGCCTTCCTGTGGCACTGGTCCTGACGAAGCTTGACACTCTTTCAGGAAACGGACGTACGGCAATGATCCGCAACTGGAAACGATGGATCGAAGAGGAGAATGCCGAAGGAATTCTGGGGCTTTATCCCGTCAGTGCCCGGAGTGGGGAGGGGATCCCGGAAGTCGCCGCCCTTGTCGGAAGGATTCTTGCCGGGTTTCCGGGACCAGAGGGGGAGGCTACCGGGGAAGAATGTCTCCCGTCGTGACACCGGTGGTTCCTGTCCCGTTATCCCGCTTTGCATAGATGGCGACGTACGAATGGGCCCGGAGCTTTTCAAGCCAGAGCCGTATCCGTTTTTCCGTCGTCTTCTTTGTCAGTTTGTTCAGGATGGACTGTTTGATGTCGTCGAACTTCTGGTAAGGCTGGTCCTCCCGTTTCAGGACTTTGATGATGTAAAAGCCCCGGGCGGTCCGGATCAGGCCGCTGGCGTGGCCGACAGGAAGAGAAAAGGCTGGTCCGATGAGCTCGGGGAGAAGCTGGTCCTTGGTCAGGTCTCCCAGGAGCCCTCCCGATTCGGCGTTCGGCCCCTGGGATTCCGACCCCGCCAGCATTTCAAAGTCATCACCTCGCCCGATCTGATGCAGGACATGCTGGCCTCTTTTCTCGATCTCGGCCACCTGGGAGGGCGTCGCGTTTTCCGGGATGGAGAGAAAAATGTCGGCCAGAGTGACATGGCCCGGAAGCCGGTAGCTGTCCCTGTGTTTGAGAAAGTAGTCCCGCACCTCCTCCGGGCTGATGACAACCGTCGAGCGGACCTCCTGGTTGACAAGCTTCATGACTGTCAGCTGTTTCTTGAGCTTATGGCGGTATTGCTGGAAGGTCAGGCCCTGGGTCGCCAGGGCATTTTCAAGCTGCCACTTTTCCGTGATGTTGTTCTTCTGCATGATGTCGTTGATGGCCCGGTCCACCTCGTCGTCCGTTACGGAAAGGCCGATCCTGTCGGCCTCTTCGAGCTCGAGCCGCTCATTGATCTTTTTCATCATGACATTGTATTCGAGCGAGGCGATCAGCTGGCGATAGGCCCGTCCCTGGTAGGCGGCATGAAGCTTTTCGAAGGTGGGCTTGAGCTCCCGGTCGATTTCGCTTTTCGTGATGGAGTGATGGTTGACGACCGCCATGACGCTGTCGATCAGGACACCTTTGGCGGCCTGGGCGTCCATCACTCCCGAGATCGTGATGATGACGGGAAATAACCCAAGAGTCAGGAATCTTCCCAGGGAGAACCTGTCATGGTCGGGTCGGAACTGGTCCAATGGTTTCCTCGAAAAAGAAGGTCTCAGAAAGTTATCTTTCCCGGATTATACATGATTGCCGCCCTCATGCATACGGGAGCCAACGGGAATCAGGAGCCGTTGACGGAAAGAAGAGGCCGGTACCGCGGAAGAATGATCAGCGGATGTTGTTGAAGCTCCTTCGAGATCCAGTCTCCGAGCTCTTTCTTCCTGATCTTTCTGATCATCCTTTTCCGGATAGAGGCCTTCACATTGGAAAAGGAGCGGACATGAGCGGGCATGAGCGAGACCAGTTTCAGGATGTGGTATCCATAGGGAGAGGAAATCAGGGGACTGACTTCCCCGGGCTTCATCGAAAAGACCCTGTTGAAGGGAGCCGGCATCTCTCCCATGGCGAAGGGGGGGAGAAGGCCTCCCTTTTTTCCTTCGGGAGAGAGTGACTTGGCCTTTGCAAGGGCGGAAAAGGAATTTCCTGCGGCGAGGGCCGCAAGAATCGCCTTCCCCTCTTCCTCCGAGCGCACAACGATATCTTTCACAACCGCCCGCTCAGGAACGGTAAAGTGGACCAGATTCCTTTTATAGACAGCCTTGAGCTCCTTCAGGGTCACTTCGTGAGCCGGAGCCACCTCCTTCGCGGCCTTTTCCAGCAGAAGCTTCCGTCTCACCAGGGAGTCCGGAGGAACATAGGGGGAGCGGGAGGAGGAGGGGGCGCTCCTCTTTGCGAGACGCTTCCTTTCTTCATCGACCTCTTCGGGGGTGACCTCCAGACCGATTTTTTCCGCTCGTTCTTCCAGAAGACGGTCATAGACCGTTTCCCGAAGAACAAGACTCGCCAGGACCGGCGACCATGTGTCGAGAGGGCGGGTGGTCAGGTTGTCGAGACCGATGAAGCGTGCTGTCTCACGCAGATCCGTTGAAGAAATGGGTTTCCCCGAAAGGGTGGCGACCACACCTTCCGGGGAATGGTTGACCCTGTGGCAGGAAGGGAGCAAAAAGATCAGTCCCGCAAAAAGGAGATGCCGGAAATTCCTTGGGATCATCTGTTTCCCGGTGTTGCTCCGGAAGATGCGGTTGTCGAGGCCCCCATCACTTCGCCCAGCCCCTTCTGGTCGATCGATATCTTTGTCTTGGCCCTGAGGGAGTTCAGGAAGGCCTGGTATCGTTCCTGTTTTTGCTGGGACGTCAGGAACTGGGAGATCCCGCTCTTGGCCTCGTCAAATGAGAGGAGCTTGCCCGGTTCCACTCTGTCGATTTTAAAATAGTGCACCCCGTCCTTGAGGGCCAGAGGTCCCGTCACCTGGCCCTTGGGGAGGTTGAAGAAGTATTTGGAAAACTGGGGAGGAACCGTTCCTTCAAAGATCTTCCCCACGGGCCCCCCCTTGTATCGCTGGATCGCCTTGGCGAACCCGTGAGCTTTCTTGAGGGTTCTTGCGACGACCTGGGCTGTTTTCATGTCCGGAAGAATCAGCTGGCGGACGACCACGAAGCCAGGCTGCTTGATTTCGTTTTTGTGCTGGTCGAAATAGGTCCTGACATCGGCATCGGTGACATGGACCTGGGAGTCGACCTTTTTCTGGATGAGGGCTTGCCGAAGAATCCTCTCCCGGCTATTCCTGATTTTCCGGCTGAGGACCGGATCCGTGGCAAGCCCTTCCCTCTCGGCCTCCTGGTTGATCAGGGCCCGGTCAATCAGGCGGTTTAAAACATCACTTGGGACGGAGGCCGGGACCTTGTCAGGCAGTTTCATTTCAGCAATTGTGTGGACGAGCTCTTCCCGCGAGATTTTCTGGTCCCCGACGGTGGCGATGACACCGGTTCCGGAGGTCTTGTGGCAGGCAGCCAGAAGGGAAAGTCCGATGGCGATGGCTCCGGCGATTCCGGTCCGGATGGCCGCCCTCAATGCCAGGGGTTCCGGGAGGGAAGTTTTGGGACCAAGGTCTGTCTGTTTCAAGAAACAACTCCTTCGTTGGGGGAGGATCAAGGGATCCTCCGTGGAACAGGGTCATGTCATGATTGGTGGGTCAAGCGATCCGCCAAGGCCAGAAACCGGATGAGGTCCTCGATCAGGAGTCCTGGAAGGGTCCGGACAATTTTCCACGAGCCGTCCGCCTGAAAGGAGATGCGGTCTCCAAAGAGATCCATGGCCTTGGAAAGACGGTCCTGGGAAAATGTTCCTGCCCGTTCCTTGAGGACCACCTCCCTCTCCCGAAGCAGGACCTCCGAGAATCCGGAGGTCGTGGCGAGAACCCGGATTCGGGCTCCGGCAAACAGGTTGCGCGTCGTTCTGGGGGGAGGGCCAAACCTGTCGGCCAGCTCTTCTTCGAGCCGTTCGATGGCCTCAAGATTGTCAGCATGAGCGAGGCGCCGGTAAAAGTCAATTCTTTCGGAAGGGTGGTCAATATAGTCTTCCGGGATTCTCGCCTCGATCTTCCATTCGACCCGGGCTGGCTCGGTCTTTGGAGAAGTGCCTGGAAGCTCCGTCAGATGGCCGATCGCTTCTTCCACCATTTCGAGATAGAGATCGAGTCCCACCATGGCCACCTGGCCAGTCTGCTGGTGGCCAAGAAGGCTTCCGGCTCCACGGATCTCAAGGTCCCTCATGGCGATCTGATATCCCGACCCCAATCCGGAGTGTTCCTGGAG
>JAJZGM010000053.1 GCA_021828525.1 Nitrospirota bacterium
GGTGATGGTCACAACCGCCAGCGTCTTCTCCCCGGCCGGATCCCTCTCCCCGCTCACGACCGTTCCTCCGGCCTTTTCCCTGTCTTCTGGACCTCCTGAAAGAGGGAGACGATCCAGACGGGATTTAAGGCCTCGATCCGGTGGAGGCCGACAATGGGCTGCCCCCGGCCGACCTGGACATGAAGGATATCCGGCTCGATCCGGCGCCCCTTGGCCCAGGCCAGAACCTCGGACAGATTTTCAACCGTGGCAAGATTGACGACGATACCCGGAGACGGGCCATCTCCGCAACAGGCATCAAGAAGATCCGCCATTCTCCCCCCCGATCCGCCGACAAAGACCCGCTGGGGAGTCGGAAGGCCCGCCAGAGCCTCGGGAGCCTTTCCGAAGACTGTTCGGAAGCGGGAGGACAGGTTGAAGGTTTTTACATTTTCCAGAAGGCACCCGTAGTCTTCTTCGTCCTTCTCAACGGCGCAGACTGTAAGGTCAGCCACCAGACGGGCCGCCTCAATACCCACAGAGCCGGATCCGGCCCCGATGTCCCAAAGGACCTGGCCGGGATGAAGATCGAGCTTTGCCAGGGAGAGGACACGGATCTCGGTTTTCGTGATCAATCCCTTGCGGGGGACTGTAAACCGGAAGGCTTCTTCCGGCAAGCCAAAGAGTCGATCAGATGTCGGCATTTGTTTCCTATCCGTTTTTGTCTTCCAGTGTCAGGACCACCATATTCAGCACCCGGAAATCCCGGGATTTTATCTCCTCCGGATCAAAGGGGAAAAAGGTCGTCACCTTCTGACCCGGCAGGCCGATCTCTTCCAGGACCGTCATTTCATGGACGTCAAACCCCTGGCGGTGCGCCATCTCCAGAAGGAGGGAGGGACCGCCGGAGCCCCCCGTATAGAAGATCCACCGGCCCGCCGAGAGTTTCGGTTCCTCCTTTTTCCCATGGAGGCTTGCGACATTCACCTCGTCCCATGGCTCGCCCAGGAGCGAAAAGGCCCGCTGAACCAGGGTTGTGGCCGGTGAAAACGCCAGGAGATGGCGAGGGATCGCCCGGGAAATCGCGGCCCCGATCCCGTGGTACAGGGGGTCTCCCGTCGCGAGGACGACGGCCACCTCCCTCTCTGCCCCTTCCGCGAAATTCCTCAGAGCAGAAATGACCTCGGGAACATTGTTCGTGACCGTAAGGAGACGTGCCCCGGGAGGAAGCCGTCCCGACAGGCCCTCGATATGGCGCCTCCCCCCGCAAAGGAGACCGCAGTGTCCCAGAAGCCCGGACAGGGGAGGCCGGTCCGGGTCGGGACCCTCCGGTTCCACGCCAATAACGTGGATGACCGCCCTGCTACTCACCCGAGCTCCCTGCCCGCCCGATCAGCTCTCCACGGAAGTTCGCCAGGAGGATTTCCATCTCCGGAGGATGGGGAGAAATCCTTTTTAAGTGCGTGACGATATTCCGGCACAACAGAGGGAAGAATTTCGTGTTTCCGGAGGCCTCCAGAATCTCGCCCACATGCCGGGCCGTGTTGGCCTTGAGAATTTCGGCGCACACCTCCTCGGAAGACCCAGTCTGGCGGGCCAGATCGACCAGGAAGGACAGGTCGACCTGGGAGCCGGCGGCATGGGTCTGGGTCACCCCCTTGGCCAGTTTCGAGAATTTTCCGAGAAAACCGGCCATGATGATACGCCTGATCCCTGTTCTGGCGGCCTGGCGAACGGAGTATCCCGTGAAGTCGCCAATCTGGACAAATCCTTCCTGAGGAAGATCGGGATAGAGTTTCATCGCGAAGGCTTCGCTCTGGCCCCCCGTCGTCATGACGACGGTATCGAGGTTCCGGGCCCGGGCCACCTCCAGTGCCTGGCCAATGCTCGCGCGGTAGGCCGCCGTGCTGAAGGGAACCACGATTCCTTTCGTTCCCAGGATGGAGAGACCTCCCACGATTCCCAAGCGGGCATTCAATGTCTTTTCTGAGCGCTGTTCCCCGTCGGGAATGGATATCGTGATCTCTATCCCGGGATTTCCGAGGGCGAGATGTGCCGCAATGCTCTCCTTCGAGGCCAGAAATTCTCCCGCCATGAATTTTCGCGGGACAGGATTGATGGCAGGATCTCCCACCGGAATGGCCAAGCCGGGCTTCGTGATCCGGCCAACTCCCGTTCCGGCCCTGTAAATGATCCGGCCCTCCCCCGTCAGCCGGATTTCGGTGATAATTTCTGCCCCGTGGGTGCAGTCCGGGTCGTCCCCCCCATCCTTGATGATCGAGGCCAGGGCCCAGGGAAGTCCTCCCCGCATTCCGGATTCATAGCTTTTCAGGGAAAAATCCGCATTACGCCCGTTCGGTAGCCGGATTCTGACTTTTTCGGCCCAGACTCCGGTGACGAGCGCATCGAGGCAGGCCCGCACTCCGGCCTGGGCACACGCCCCTGTTGTAAACCCAGTCCGCACGATTCCCTCCAAAAGACCTGGCACTGACATCCGTTTGATTTGTAAGTCTAACCCGTATTCACTGGGATCTTCAATCGTGAGCCGGATCATCCGTCTCCGGGCCATTGATTAGTCGGCCGGTGCTTTGTTACACTACTACGGTTTAACTCTTAAAAAGCGGGGATACCAAATGGGAAAGACAGACGTCATTCTGAAACAAAAAATCGACAACCTCGGCAATCCCGGTGACCTCGTCTCCGTCTCGGCCGGTTATGCCAGGAATTATCTTCTCCCCAAGAATCTCTGTGTTCTTGCAGGGAAGGAAGAACTGGCCGCGCTTGAGGTCAGAAAAGCCCAGATCCGGAAAAAGGCCCAGAAGGAACAGGAACACCTGGGAGTACTGGCCCGGACTCTTTCCGAGCTTTCCCTCAAGGTTCCGGTCAAGACCGGAGAAAAAGGAAGGCTCTTTGGATCGGTGACCACGATGCATATTGCCGAACTTCTCGGCCAGAAAGACATACAGGTCGACAAGAAGCAGCTTCACATCGAATCTCCCATCCGCGAACTGGGTGAATACACGATATCAGTCAACCTGGGCCACTCTCTTCATACCTCACTAAAGATCGAGGTCGTCTCCGGGTAGGCCCATACCACTGATTCCATTTTATTTCCCGGAGAGACCCATCGGTCCCTCCACTTTCCATACAAGGAGATTTCATGTCCCTGACATTTAATCCAAGCAATCTTCGCCGCACCCGGACTCACGGGTTTCGCAAACGGATGGCGACCACTGCCGGGAAAAAAGTTATCAAGAAACGTCGCGCCAAGGGTCGTTACCGCCTGACTGTCTGATGCGGATTTTCTATTGAAGGCGCTTCCCCTCACGAGATCCCAGATCCAGTCTCTGATCGAATCTCCGGGGATCAAGTTTGTCTGTCCTTCCTTTGTTCTCCTTTGCCGTCTGTCCCCCGAACAGCGGGTGAGCATTCTCGTTGGCAAAAAGCTTGGCAAGGCCGTAGTCCGAAATCGCATCAGGCGGCGCCTTCGGGAATCCTTTCGTCTGACGAACGGATTCCCTCCCGGAGAATATGCCCTTATGGGGCGGTCCCTCTCACTGACCGTCCCTTTTGAGACGCTTCTTGAACAGATGGGTGATGCCAGCAGGACATTAAACAGGATGAAGGCCTGAAAATGCAAAGTGCGATCCGGCTTTACCAGAGGTTCATTTCGCCCTTTCTCCCCCAATCCTGCCGGTTTTATCCTTCCTGTTCCGAATATTCCCGGCTGGCCTTCGAAAAGTATCCCTTTCCGAAGGCGCTCGCCAAATCAATTTTCAGACTTCTTCGCTGCCACCCCTTTCACCCGGGTGGGATCGACATGCCCTGAACCCGACCGCTCGATTTCCAGGGTCTTTTAAACGTGAAAGTGGATTTTCCGATGTTCAAAAGAATGCTGCCTCTGATTGCGATCGTTCTGGGTTTCAATTTTCTCCTTTACTACTATTTCTCGACCCATAAACAGGAATCCCGGCCGGTCACCCATGGGACCGGCATCATTTCCTCGAAGCTCATCTCCGTTCCCATGGTCAATGATCCCGAAGACAACCTGGTTGTCATCTCCTCCCGCGATCTCAAGCTCTCATTTTCCCGAAAGTCCGGGACAACGACCTCCTGGTCTCTCCCCCGCTATCTCGAGGCAGACAGAAAGACTCCGGTCAACCTCCTCCGCTCAAAACCCGGTTACGTCGGAGGCGGACTTGTTGTCAGGGACAAAAACGGCCTGCTTCCCCTCACACTCGAGACAATCTCCCTCAACGGGGCACCCCTCTCTGCCCAGGCCCTTTCGGTCCCTCCAGGGGGACTCGTCCTTTCCCTGCATTATCTCTATAACGGCCATCCCGCGATTCTCGACTATTCAATTCCGGCCACGGGATATCGGGTTTCTGTCCATGTCTCAAACCCTGACAAACTTCCTCTCGTCTTTCTTCCGGGACTTGATTTCGGAATGACTGACGAGGTCCAGTCCTACGGGACCGAGTTCCAGGGACCCATCTACGGGACCGCCGCAGGAAAGATGAATGAGTTCAAGAAAGACCAGGCAGAATCTTTTGCGCCGGGCCTTCTTTCCTGGGTTGGCAATGAAACAAAGTATTTCATCGGCTTCCTGTCTGTCTCAGGACTCCCCGTCAATACCGAAATCATCAAGGATAAGACCTCATCTCTCATACGTCTCGAACTCCCTCCAGGAGAGGTCTCCTTTTCGATGACAGGGGGACCGAAACGCTACAGCTTGCTCAAAAATGCCGACCCCGGCCTCGTCGATACCGTCGATTTCGGATGGTTTCTCTTCGGCCGGATCTATCTTGTGAGCTTCCTGGCCAAGTTTCTCTTCCTGATCCTCTCGAATCTCTACGCCCACATGGCCAATTACGGCTTTGCCATCATCATTCTGACCCTTTTCATCAAGCTTCTCTTTTCCCCGCTCACCTATCTCTCCTACCGCTCCATGTTCCAGATGCAACAGCTTCAACCCGAAATCAAGAAACTTCAGGCCAAGTTCAAGGACGACCGCCAGCAGCTGAACTCCGCCATGATGGAACTCTACAAGGAACGGCGCATCAATCCTCTGGGCGGCTGTCTTCCGGTTCTTGTCCAGATTCCTGTCTTCGTGGCCCTCTACAACATTCTCAACAACACCGTCGAACTCCGGCAGGCTCCCTTTCTCTTCTGGATCCATGACCTTTCCCAAAAAGATCCCTACTACATCTTCCCGATCATTATGGGAATCAGCATGATCATCCAGACCCGGCTGACCCCGTCGACCCCGGATCCCATGCAGAAACGGATCATGATGTTCATGCCGGTCGTCATGACCTTTTTCTTTCTCAATTTCCCGTCGGGCCTGGTTTTGTACTGGATCGTCAACAATGTCCTCACGATCGGGCAGCAGTACTTCACGATGCGCTATCTTTTCAAGACCTCTCCGGCCCGTTAGGAGAGAGAATGGTGTCAGACCATGGAACCCATTGTCGCTCCCGTCACGGCCCTGATTCCCCAGCCCGTCGGAATCCTTCGTCTAACCGGAGACGGTCTTTCTGACCTTCTCAGAACGCTGTTCCCGGATCTTCCGGTAAGGCTCGAACACCGGCGGGTCTACCGGACGCATCCGGTTGACCAGGGCCTCACCCTGGACGAGTGCCTCCTCCTTTATTTCCAGTCTCCCCATTCCTTCACCGGGGAGGATGTCGTCGAAATCCACGCCCACGGAAACCCCCACAACATCCGGAAACTCCTTTCCCTTCTCCACCAGGCGGGAATCCGTCCTGCGCGGCCCGGGGAGTTTTCCCTTCGGGCCTACCAGAACAAAAAGATCTCCCTTCTCAAGGCGGAATCCCTCCACAGAATGATTTCCGCCCCTTCCTATGCGGATTTTCAGACGGCTCACCAACATTACTTCCAAAGAATGTCCCACCCCCTTGCCAAGATCCAGGACCAGTTTCTGGATCTTCTGGCCATGTTATATACGCTCCTTGACCATCCCGAAGGTGAGGAAGAAGATCTCTCCCATCTCTCGGTCGAATCACTTTCCAATCGTCTGGGGGAGTTTGACCGGACCCTCTCCTCCCATCTGACTCTCACAAGGAGGGCCAGAAGGCCTTTTGGCGGATTTAGCGTCCTAATCGCAGGCTTTCCAAACTCCGGGAAATCATCCCTCTATAACCGCATCCTCAGGGACAACCGCGCCATCGTCTCCCCGCTCCCCGGGACGACCCGCGACCTTCTCGAAGGCCGACTCTCCTTTCCTTTCGGGGATGTCGTTCTTCTGGATTCGGCGGGAATCCGCCCCTCCTCTGATCTCATTGAACAGGAAGGAGTCCGGAAGACCCGGAAGACCCTCTCCCGGTCCGACTGCGTCCTCTGGGTAGCCTCCCCGGAAAATCCGACCTTTCCCGAAGGGCTTATTCGCAAATCCCCCGCAACGTCGGTTCTTCTTCTCTGGAACAAGGCGGATCTTTCCCCTCCCCCCGACGGATCCCGCTTCGATCACCTCGTCTCGGCAAAGACCCGCAAGGGGGTGGACGCACTTGTCAAAAGACTCCAGTCGCTCGCTGAAATCTATTATCAATCCCTCCATGCAACCTCCCCACTCGACTCCGACCGCCAGGTCGAGACTCTCAACCGTCTCCGGAAGGCTTCGAGACGCGCCCTCTCCCTTCTCCGGTCCGGCCAGGCGGATCTTGCCCTTTCTGCCCTTGAAGAGGGACGAAAAGTGTTGGATGATGGGGTGGGATCACTCCCGTCCTCGGAGATTTACGACCGGGTCTTCAAACTTTTCTGCTTGGGAAAATAACGGAGTCAATCGACGATGGCGCAATCATGGGACGTTCTGGTGGTCGGCGGGGGGCATGCGGGAATTGAAGCTGCCTATGCCTCCGCACGCTTGGGTCAGCGCACTCTCCTTGTCACGATGCATCTGGACCTGATCGGCCAGATGTCCTGCAATCCTTCCGTCGGCGGGATCGGGAAGGGCCACCTCGTCCGGGAGGTCGATGCCATGGGCGGAGCCATGGGGGAACTTGCGGACCGGTCCGGCCTTCAGTTCAAGATGCTCAATACCCGGAAGGGGGCGGCTGTCCAGGCTATCAGGGCCCAGTGTGACCGGACCCGGTACCGGATCGAAGCCCGACGGCTTCTCGACTCCCAGCCTACCCTC
Organism: Nitrospirota bacterium; assembly: GCA_021828525.1. GTDB lineage: Bacteria > Nitrospirota > Leptospirillia > Leptospirillales > Leptospirillaceae > UBA4572. The sequence goes on from JAJZGM010000053.1 coordinate 7,136, forward strand.
TTCCTTCGCCAGGGGGAGGTCAAGGACCTTGTCGTCTCCAACGGCACGGTCAATCAGGTGGTGCTCCATGACGGATCCCGTCTCTCCTGCCGCGCCCTGGTCCTGACCACCGGAACCTTTCTAAACGGGAAACTCCACGTCGGTCTCGAAGCCACCCAGGGAGGCCGGGGGGGGGAACGGGCCTCCTCGGGTCTTTCGGTCATTCTTCCGGACAAATGTGGTCTTTCCCTCGGCCGGATGAAAACGGGGACGCCCCCGCGCCTTCTTGGCCGTTCGATCGATTTTGACCGCATGCTGATCCAGCCGGGAGATGATCCCATTCCCTTTTTTTCCCTTTTTTCACCCCCAAATTCCCTTTTTTTCGAGGGAGCCCAGAAACCCTGTTTTTTGACATCGACAACCGAGAAGACCCGGGAGATCATCGAAGGCAATCTCGACCGCTCCCCCCTCTACAGCGGGAAAATCCACGGGATCGGTCCACGGTATTGCCCTTCCATCGAGGACAAGATCGTCAAATTTCCCCACCGGTCCACCCACCATGTTTTTGTCGAACCGGAAGGACTCGATGTCGACGAGTTCTATCCCAACGGTATCTCCACAAGTCTTCCCCTCGACGTCCAGGAACAGATCATCGGTTCAATTCCAGGACTCGAAGAGGCGATGATCCTGAGGCCCGGCTATGCCGTGGAATATGACTTTGT
>JAJZGM010000054.1 GCA_021828525.1 Nitrospirota bacterium
AAACTCACTATGTTAATAATAACGTACATTCAAAAAAGGTGTCAACCCGGTCATCCGGTGTGGAGATTAAGGTTCAGCAAGAAGGGGCAAAGGCAGGGAGGGATCGGAATAGGGAGGGGAAAAAGCGAAGATTGTTCAAAAAAGTGAGGGGAGCGGGAAGCTCCCCCCCTTTCGGTTCAGGAATCAGGTCGGCTTTTCCAGATGCCCCCCGAAGGCGTGGCGCATGGCCGAGAGAATCTTGTCGGCAAAATCGGCCTTTCCCTGAGATTCGAAGCGGGAAAAAAGCGCAGTCGCCAGCACAGGGGCAGGAACACCTTCATCGATGGCGGCCGAGACCGTCCACCTTCCTTCACCCGAATCGGAGACACGCCCGTGAAAGGCGGAAAGCTCGGGGTCTCTGGCCAGCTCTGAAGCGGAAAGATCGAGAAGCCAGGAAGCCACGACGCTCCCACGGCGCCAAAGCTCGGCGATATCTTCGAGCTTCATGTCATAGGAGTAATGGTCCGGATGGCGAAGCGGCGCCGTTTCAGCATCGATCTCATGGGACCTTTTTCCGATGCCGGCGTTCCTTAAAATATTGAATCCTTCGGCATAGGCGGCCATCAGGCCATACTCGATGCCATTATGCACCATCTTGACAAAATGTCCTGCTCCCGCCGGACCGCAATGGAGGTATCCCTCTTCGGCCGTTCCTGCCCGGCCGGCCTTCGCGCGTTCAGGAGTGGGGGGAGCCGCAGAACGTCCGGGAGCCAGGGCCCGGAAGACCGGGTCGAGAAGTTTCACCACCTCGGTCTCTCCTCCGATCATCTGGCAGTAGCCTCTCTCAAGTCCCCAGACGCCCCCGCTTGTCCCGACATCCAGATAATGGATTCCCTTTGGGGAGAGTTCCCGAGCGCGCCTTATATCATCGTGATAATAGGAGTTCCCCCCGTCGATGAGGATGTCCCCCTTTGACAGGAAGGGAACGATCTCGGAGATCTGCGCATCGGTCGCAGCGGCCGGGATCATGAGCCAGATGATGCGGGGCGACGAAAGCTTTCCCACCAGGTCTTCCACCGAGGTCGCCGGGATGCTTCCCGTCTCCCTGCACAGGGCCTCGACACTCGCGGGAGTATGGCTGAAGGCGACCACGTCGATTTCGCTCTTCCGGAGCCGTCGAACCATGTTGCCCCCCATTCTCCCCAATCCGATCATGCCCAGACGCATGGAACACCTCCTCCAAAATGGTTCAGACAAGTCATCCTGTTCTGCCAACCCTAGCAAATGGGGCCGAAAACAGCAACAAAGGGCGATCTGGCCCCGGAATCCTTCATGATTTTCTGAATTCTTACATGTTAAGACCGAAATCCCTGAATAAAATCATCTTTTAAGGAGGAATGACCGATGGGTCGCCTGAAGGGAGAAGTCTCCCGGGGGGAGTCTTGAAGGGAGAAGACGGGTCCGAAAGGATCTGTTCAGGCCCTGCCGATTTTCTGGGGAAGGGTCAGGCATACGGTCGTTCCCGCTCCGGGCTCGCTTTTGACATCGACCCGGCCCTGGAGGAGCGTGACCACATGGCGAACAATCGACAGGCCGAGTCCGGTCCCCGACACACTGGAACTCCGGGAGCGGTCGACCCGATAGAACCGTTCGAAAATCCGGGGAAGATCCTCCCGGGGAATTCCGGCCCCATTGTCGATGACGGAGATGATCACCTTTCCTTCCTTGTTTTCGGCCGAAATCCGGATCTCCCGGCCGGGAGGAGAATATTTGATGGCGTTGTCGAGAAGATTGGTCAGGACAAGATCGGTCAGGGATTCGTCGGAGACATAGGGAAAGGGCTTGGGAAAGTCTGCCACCAGAGAAATCTCCCGATCCCTGAGACGGGAGGAAAAGACCTCCTGCATCCGTTCCGTCTGGAATCCCAGGTCGATTTCACAGAGATTCAGCGCGACCGTTCCCGATTCGAGCCGGGAGAGCTCGAGAAGGTCGTTCACCATGCGGGAGAGTCTGTCGGCCTGTCCGGAGATGATTCCCAGAAACTTCCTTGAGAGTTCCGGATCCGACAGGGCTCCATCGGTCAGGGCCTCGGCATATCCCCGGATGGAGGTCAGGGGGGTGCGGATTTCATGGGAGACATTGGCGACGAAATCCTTCCTGATCCGCTCAAGCCCCCGGATTGTCGTCATGTCGTAGAAAAGAAAGATGCCATAGCTCTTGCCGGCCCCCCCCTGGGTTTCGGTCACCGTTGCCACGACATTCAGGGTCTTTTTCTTTCCTCCTTCATGATACTCAACCTCGCGCACGACCTTTGTGCGGGTTCGAAAGACCTCCTCGACCAGCTGATGGATGGCGGCGACCCGGATCACAAGACCCAGCCGGTTTCCCACGGCCGCCTCAGACCCGACCTCCAGGATCCGTTCGAAGGCGGAATTGACAAGAAGGATCTGGGCGTTGGACGAGGTGACCGCCACTCCCTCCACCATATGTTCCAGCACTCCCTCGAAGCGGCTCGAGACCTCCGCGAGACGCACCGAAATGTCATTTTTTTCCCGGAGAAGACGGATGAGACCGGTGAGCATCGGGTCAAAGAGGTCATCGAAGATCCCTTGGGCCTTGATGGTGAGGGGATTCTGAAGGGCCGAGGTGCTCTGTCTTGAGATCGTGTGGCGAATGGCCCAGACTCCCCCCAGGAGAAGGGCCGAAAAAAGGAGCAGAAGAAGAATGCGAAGGGCGGTTTGACCCGAGAGATTGTCGAATATGATGCCGCACAGGAAGGAAAGAAATCCCGCCGCAAGGACGAAGGCCCGAAAGCTCACAGGGCCGACCTACCCCTCTTCACGGAAACGGTACCCGATCTGCTTGACCGTCTCGAGCCAGGGGGCCGTCAGCCCCATTTTTTTCCTCAGTCGCCTGACATGGACATCGACGGTCCGGTCGGTCCCCTCATAGTCCCCACCCCAGACGGCATCGAGAAGGGCGTTCCGGTCCATGACCCTCCCGGCCTGGCTCATGAGGGCAAAGAGGAGGTCGAACTCCTTGGCGGTCAGGGCGACCGGAACACCATTGAAGGAGGCTTCATGACGGGCGGCATCGATCGAGACGGGACCGATGGAAAGACGGTCGGCCGGTGTGGCGAGCGACTCCCGACGTCGGAGAACGGCCTTGACCCTGGCCACCAGCTCCTTTGGGTGAAAGGGTTTGACCACATAGTCGTCTGCCCCCATTTCGAGGCCGACCACCCGGTCGGTCTCCTCCCCCTTGGCTGTCACGATGACGACAGGAATGCCGGAAATCTTCGCATCCTGTTTGATCATGCGGTTCACCGCCAGACCGTCAAGGCCGGGGAGCATCAGGTCGAGAAGAACGAGATCGGGACGCATCCTCCGGGCTGCGGCAAGACCTGCGCTCCCGTCGGAGACATGGTCGACATCGAAGTGCTCCGCCTTGAGATAGTGCATGATGAGTCCGGCGATGTCAGGATCGTCTTCAATGAGAAGAATTTTCTTGGCCATGGAGCCTCCGCCTTTTTAAATCCTTCATCCGTTTGCAGGAAAAGAATATTCCAGTCGAAAGACCAGGTCAATCAAGACAATGCCTAAAAAGAGGTCAGGATACGAGTCTCAAGGGAGACTCCCAGACCTTTCCGTCGACAATGGTGAAGCAGCGGATCATGGGAGGATCTGTGCCGAGACCGGCAATGAGATAGAGGCAGTCGGGATAGAAAGCCAATCTTATATCGGTCGGTGAGGGAGCCGGCTCGGAATGGGGATGGGAATGGAAGATGGCCCAGAGGGACCACCCTTCCCTCCGGAGACGTTTCATGGCGTCGAACTGTTCCCGGGTCTCCATCTGGTAGCGAACAGGGGAGTGAAGGGCATTGGTGACGGGAATGACGGCGACAGGCTCTCCTGAGGAATCCGCGGCCACAAGACCGCAGCCCTCTTCCGGGCGGACCGACCGGCAATGGTTCAGGATCTCGCCGGCCAGGGCGGACGGGAGGCGGACCTCCGGCCTCAGGAGGCGGGAACCTGACATACCCACTCGGAGGAGCCGGAGACGGTCGTGATGGTCGGATGGGGACCGCAGAGGGGACACTTCGGATCCTTGGGAACACGGAGCTTGCGAAATGTCATGGAAAGCGCATCGTACAGAAGGAGCTGTCCCTTCAGGAGCTCGCCGATTCCAAGAATTTTCTTGACCACCTCCGCCGCCTGGAGGGTCCCGATCGTTCCCGCGAGGACGCCCAGGACTCCGGCTTCCGAACAGGAAGGAACAAGCCCCGGTGGCGGAGCCTCCGGGTAGAGGCACCGGTAACAGGGTGCGTCGGTATACCCTTCGAGGACCGTCACCTGGCCCTCGAAACGGAGAATGGAGCCGGAGACGAGGGTCTTGCGCAGAAAGAAAGCGGCGTCGTTGACGATATAGCGGGTCCCGAAGTTGTCCGATCCGTCAACGATCACGTCGTAGCCCGAGAACAGGTCCATGGCGTTCTCTGCGGTCAGCCTCTCCTGGATCGGAATGACCTTCACATCGGGGTTCATCCGCTCAAGGGTCCGGGCCCCCGACAGAACCTTCGGAATCCCGACGGTCTTCTGCGAGTGCATGATCTGCCTCTGGAGATTGGAGACATCCACAACATCCATATCCACAAGGCCGATCGTCCCGACTCCGGCAGCCGCCAGATACATGGCCACAGGACTCCCGAGTCCTCCGGCCCCGATGACCAGGACACGGGACGAGAGAAGCTTCTCCTGTCCCCGCCCGCCGACTTCCCGCAGGATGATATGTCGGCTATACCGTGAAATCTGGTCTTCGCGAAATGCCATCATCGCCCTCCTATCCCTCGAGGATGCTTTTTTCGAGAGGATCCACATGAACGCCCCGTTCCCTCAGGTACGAAACGGTTCGTTCGATATCCGCAAGCTCTCCATCCATTTCGAGTTCGACCCAGCCGCTGTCAAGCGAGATGTCCGCCCTCCGGATGTTGACGATCACAGGAAACTTCCGGCAGATCTCGTAGATGATCGGCTCCCTGACGCGTTCCTCCGGGAATGTCAGGTGAAGCCGCATCTGCGTCATTTTGCGCCCCCCGCGATCGCCGGGATGATGGAGACTTCGTCCCCCGGCTGGATTTTCGTATCGAGGCCATCCCTGAAACGGATGTCTTCCTCGTTGACATAAATATTGATAAACCGGCGCAACTCCCCGCTCTCGTCTGCCAGACGCTCTCCGATGCCCGGGTAGTGGCTTTCGAGGTTCTTCAGGACCTCCCGGATCGTCCCCCCCTCCTCCCGGACCTCGTTCTGATTACCGGTGAGCTTTCGGAGGGGCGTGGGGATGCGAACGACTACAGCCATGATCATCCTTTCTCTGCGTTGTTCAGTTGCTGGGATTGACTGTTTTCCGGAAGGAAGCCAGGGTCGGATCGATGCTGACAGGGTCCGGAAGGGCCCCCGCAAGCGCCTCCATCGTCTTGAGACCGTTGCCCGTAATGTAAGCCACGGTGAGATCCTTCCGCCCGATCCGTCCTTCGGCGCAAAGCTTCCTGAGGGAGGCGATGGTCACGCCTCCTGCCGTTTCGGCAAAGACTCCCTCGGTTTCGGCCAGGATCTTCATCCCTTCCACGATTTCCGGGTCGCTGGCGGCGGCGATCGCGCCCCCGGACTTGAAGACGACGTCAAGGGAGTAGAATCCGTCGGCCGGATTGCCGATGGCAAGGGACTTTGCGATCGTGTTCGGCTTGACGGGAACAAGGTGGTTTTTCCCGGAGACGAAGGCCCGGTAGACAGGAGAACAGCCTTCCGCCTGGGCCCCGTTGACCTTGAGGCGGTCGTTCGGGGAGACCAGTCCAAGTTTTTCGAATTCCTGGAACCCTTTCCGGATCTTCGTCAGGAGTGATCCCGAGGCAATGGGGACCACCACCTGATCGGGAATCCGCCATCCGAGCTGTTCGACCGTCTCGAAAGCCAGGGACTTCGAACCCTCCGCATAGTAGGGGCGGATGTTGATGTTGACGAAGGCCCAGGGATACTCTCCCCCGATCTCGCTGCAGAGACGGTTCACATCATCGTAGTTTCCCTTGACAGCGACCACCGTCGGATTGTAGATGAGGTTTCCCAGGATCTTGCCAGCCTCGAGATCGTGGGGGATGAAGACGAAGCATTTCATCCCGACACTCGCGGCATGGGCCGAGACCGAGTTTGCGAGGTTGCCGGTGGAGGCGCAGGCGACCGTATCGAATCCCAGCTCCCGGGCGCGCGTCATCGCCACTGCCACGACACGGTCCTTGAAGGAAAGCGTCGGATGGTTCACGGTGTCATTCTTCAGGTAGAGGTTGTCGAGGCCCAGAAGCTTCCCGAGACGTTTGGCATGGATGAGGGGGGTCATGCCGGCATGGAGGCCGACCGTCGGTGACCCGGTCACGGGAAGAAGCTCTTGATAGCGCCAGAGGGACTGGGGTCCCTCCTCGATCGATCGCCGGCTGATTCTCCGGCCGATCGCGGCATAGTCGTAGTCCACCTCGAGGGGTCCGAAGCAAAATTCGCAGATATGAATCGCCACGGCCGGGTAGAGCCGCCCGCATTCACGACACTTCAGTCCCTTTATCTTCGACTCCTTCGCAGAAGAGGCGGTTCCCCCTTCGGCAAGGGTCCGTTCAGATTCCTGGTGTGGTGCAGACTGGCTGTTCATAATCGATTAACTCCGTGATCGAAGGATGATCCCCGCAAACGGGGCACTTGGGGCTTCGGCGGACCGAGACCGGCCTGAACGTCGTCGTCAGGGCATCATAGGTCAGAAGCCGGTTGGCCAGAAGATCGCCCTTTCCGAGGAGGATCTTCAGAACCTCGGTGGCCTGGAGGGTGCCGATCACGCCGGCAATCACCCCCAGGACCCCCGCCTCGGAACAGGTGGGAACCGCTCCGGCGGGCGGTGGCTCCCTGAAGAGGCAGCGGTAGCAGGCCGATTCTCCGGGCAGGACGGTCAGGACCTGACCAACGAATCGCAATATTCCTCCATGGACGAGGGGTTTTCTGGTGATGACCGCCAGGTCGTTGATCAGGAACTTGGCCGGGAAGTTGTCTGTTCCGTCCAGAATGACATCATAGTCAGAGACAATGTCCCGGGCATTGGCCGCGGTGATGGCAAAGGGATAGGTCCGGACCCTGACATCCGGGTTCAGATCCTCGATTTTCTCCTTGGCTGAAAGAACCTTGGGATGATCGAGGTCATCCGTGGTGTGAATGATCTGGCGCTGGAGGTTGGAGAGGTCCACGACATCCATGTCCACGATTCCCAGTGTCCCGACACCGGCGGCCGCGAGATACAGGGCCGCCGGGCTTCCGAGCCCCCCGGCTCCGATGATCAGGACCCGGGACGACAGAAGACGCTGCTGTCCCTTTCCTCCCACCTCCGGAAGGAGAATGTGGCGGGAATACCGCTCGATCCGTTCCTCGGTCAGTTCCATGAAGGCCCCCTAAAGAGAGAGATATTTTTCGATCGAAAAGTAGCGTTCATAGCCGTCGCAGACCACAGTCACCACCCGGGCCCCCTCGGGGAGGGTCCGGGCCAGGGCCAGGGCGCCAAAGACATTGGCCCCCGAAGAAATGCCTGCCATGATCCCCTCTTCCCGGGCCAGGCGTTGGGCGGTGTCGATCGCCTGACGATCGGTCACTGTCAGGACCTTCGAGATCACCGATCTGTCGAGGATCTTTGGCACGAATCCGGCTCCGATTCCCTGGATCCTGTGGGGCCCTGGGGCCTTTCCG
>JAJZGM010000055.1 GCA_021828525.1 Nitrospirota bacterium
CCTCCCTTCTTGCCTCCCAGCTGGCGCCCATTCTCGGAATCCCGCCGGAAGTCATCCGGAAAAGGATTTTGGCCAGAAAACGTTTCGTGTGGATCAAGCATGGAATTTCCGACGAGGAACGCCGCCGCATTGGAAGAAGGATCAGGGGGCTGTACATCCTGACGGAAAAGAGGAGGACCTATCCCTACGGCTCCATTTTCCGGTCGGTCGTTGGCCGAATCCGATCCGACGGAACGGCCGTTTCCGGATTGGAAAAGGGGTACGACCAGTTTTTGAGGGGAAAGAAAGGAAAGATCGTCCGGGAGGTCTCCGCAAGGGGCCGTTCCTACTTTCAGACGGAATCCTCCTCTCAGGGGGCCCTTTCGGGAAACACCATCGAAACGACCTTGGTCGCAAGTCTCCAGGAATACGCCCAGGATGCCCTTGACGAAGAGGTCCGGTCGGTCAACGCCCAGGGAGGGATCGTTGTGGTCATGGACCCCCGGACCGGCGCCGTCCTGGCCCTGGCCGCCCGGGCCTCGGGGCGATGGGCGGGCCCTTCTCCGGGCGTCTCTCTCGTCTACGAACCCGGCTCCATTTTCAAGCTGGTCACGGCAAGCGCGGCACTCAACGATCACAGGGTCTCCCTCGATGACGCCTTTTTTTGCTATAACGGGGCCATGCCGATTCCCGGAGGGATCCTTCATGATGCGGAGCCCTATAAGACCTTGACCCTCTCCGGAATTCTTGCCCATTCGAGCAACATTGGAATCTCCCAGGTGGCCTTGCGGCTGGGTCCTGACAAATTCGAACACTACATTCGTGCCTTCGGTTTCGGGGAGAGGACGGGGATCGATTTTCCGGGGGAGTCCCGGGGGTTTTTCCGGGGCACCCGCTTCTGGTCCAAGCGTTCCCTTTACACCCTGGCCATGGGTCAGGAAATCGGAGTGACTCCCATCCAGCTAGTGGCGGCTGTCAGCGCCATTGCCAACGGGGGGACTCTGATGCGTCCCTTCATGGTCTCCCGGGTTGTGACTCCTGAAGGGAAGGTCCTGTTCGAACACAAACCCCGAAAAGTCCGGCGCGTCATCTCCCGGGAGACCTCCCTCACGCTCCTCTCCCTTCTGACCGGTGTGGTCGCACCCGACGGCACAGGGGCGAACGCAGCCATCACGGGATTTGACGTGGCCGGGAAAACCGGGACGGCGGAGGTTTACGATCCGGAAAAACATGCCTATTCCCGGACGCAGACCGTGGACTCCTTTGTGGGCATTCTCCCTGTTGATAATCCCAGGCTGGTGGTTCTGGTTGTCGTGATCCAGCCCAAGGGGATCTCCTGGGGAGGAACAGTCGCGGCTCCGCTGTTCCGTAAGGTGGCGGAGATGGCGCTTGTTCATTTCAGGATTCCCGCCAGCGTCCGTGGTGAGGGCAAAACAGTGGCCCGGGCAGATCTTCCGCTGGGACATTGAATGTCTGCAAAAATGGGAAATTGTGCTCTGCGTCATGGGAAGGAGGACGATCTTTGATTAGAATGACTCCGGGAACTTTGGGACAAACCGACAGGAGGCGGAAAAATGACCGGTGAAGGTGTCACGGAAAGAGGAAGGGAGTGGATGGATCAATCCCTTCCTCCTCCCGTATTGGGCCATCTACCGGAATCCTTATCCGGCCTCACTGACGACTCGAGAGCGGTGGGACCGGGGAGTCTTTTCATCCTGAGGTGCGGCTCCACCTATAATGACCTTCATCTTCGCGAGGCGGTCGACAGGGGGGCCGCCCTCCTCCTTGTCCCGGACAGGCACCTTCCCTCCGTTGCCCATAAACTTGGGGAATGGGGATATGACATCCCTGTCTGTGCGACACCCCATATCCAGGAGGCCGCGGGAGCCATCGGCTCGGCCTGGTGGGACCGTCCGAGCGGGACATTGTCCATCGTCGGGGTGACCGGAACCAATGGAAAAACCACATCGAGTTTCCTGACACGGGGAATCCTCGAGGCTTCCGGAAAGAGGACAGGCCTGATCGGAACCGTCTGGTTCGATCTGGGGGACGGGATGGTCGAGGCCCCTCAGACGACCCCGGGGGCTCTTTTTCTTCAGGAGTCCTTTGCCCGGGCCAGGACAAACGGACTGGAAGCGATCTCGATGGAGGTCTCCTCCCATGCTCTCGACCAGGAGAGGGTGGCCGGAACCCGTTTTGCCGCCGTCCATTTTACCAACCTGACCCGTGATCATCTTGATTACCACAAGACATTCGAGGACTATTTCCTGGCAAAGTCCCGTCTCATCTTCTGGACCAATCCCGACGGAAGCCGCCCCGGGGCTGTTGTCAACGGCGATGATCCCTACGGCAAGAGGCTCCTGGCCTCCCTACGGGAGAGCGGGAGGAAGGTCCTGTCCTACGGCCACGACGGCTCCTTCGACATTCATCCGGAAGAGGTCCGGATCAGCCTCGATGGAATCGAGGGGACGATAACGGTTCCGGGGGGAAAGATCCACGTCTCCTCCTCCCTTCCCGGCGACTTCAATCTTCAGAACATCATGGGGGCCATCGGATGTGCCCTCCATCTGGAGATTCCGGCATCGACCATCGAGGCGGGAATCCGCACACTGGCCGGTGTTCCCGGCCGCTTCGAACGGGTCAATCCGGGGGGGAAATTTGCCGTGATTGTGGACTATGCCCATACCGACGATGCCTTGCGGAACATCCTGTCGGCTCTCCGTCCCCTGACGACAGGAAGGATCATTACCGTCTTCGGATGTGGGGGAGACAGGGATCGCGGAAAGCGTCCCCGAATGGGAAAGGTGGCCGGCCTGCTTTCCGATCTCGTGATCCTGACCTCGGACAATCCCCGGACGGAAGATCCCGGGGCGATCATGGACGAGGTCGAGCCGGGCATTCGGGAAACAGGAAAGAGCTTTGTCAGGGAAGCGGACCGCAAGCGGGCCATCGGCCTCGCGATTGCCGCCGCACGCCCAGGGGATGCGGTTTTGATTGCCGGGAAGGGGCACGAACCCTACCAGATTCTGGGAAAGATTAAAACATCCTTTGACGACCGGCTGGTGGCCAGGGAATGTCTGTCAGGGGAGTCAGGAGCCATGCCATGACAGCCCCCTTCATTTCTCCGGAAAAAACCGCCGAGATGCTCGACGGAGAGTGGATCAACCGTCCCGACAGTCTGGCAAGCCTTGAGTGGATCAATGCCCGGAGCGATTCTCGGGTGATTCGGGAGGGGGAAGTCTTCGTGGCCCTTCCGGGGACCCGGACGGACGGCCATGACCATCTCGAGGAGGCCCGCATGAAGGGGGCCCTCTTTGCCGTTGTCCAGCGGCCCGTTTCCGCCTCCTCCCTTCCGCAGCTTCTTGTCCAGGATACTGCCCTTGCGCTTCGCGAAATGGCGAGTCTCGCCCTGGACTCCCACCGAAGCGCCGGTCACCGTCTGGTGGCCTTGACGGGCTCTGTCGGAAAGACGACGACCCGGGAGCTTCTGCGGATGGGACTGATGCCGGAAGGGGGGGCCCATGCGAGCCTGGGAAATGAAAACAACGAGATCGGGGTCCCCCTCACCCTACTCTCCTGGCCCCGGGATTATGGTTATTGCGTTCTCGAGGTCGGAGTGAGAAAGCCTGGCGACATGGATTATCTCGCAAGGCTGTTGCGCTCCGATGTGGGGATCGTGACGGCCATTGCTCCAGGCCATCTCGAGAATCTTGGAACGATTGAGGCCGTCTGGGCAGAAAAATCGAAGCTTCTCTGGGCGGTTCTTCCCGGGGGACATCTTGTGGTGCCGGATCCCGTGCGCCAGACCTTCGCCTCCGATCCTCTTTTCGGGGATCCCCTGAGAGAGATCGTTGTCGGCTCCCTTGAGGGTGTTTCGAAGGGACGGGGAACCATATCCGCCTCCCTTCGGATCGGCTCCACCATGGTCCTCCGTGTCGACCAATGGGGGGTGGAAATCTCCCTTTCACGCCCCTCCCTTGCCCTGGCCTGGTGCACGCTCCTGGCCCTTCTTGCAATCCACGCTCTTAACCTGGATCCGGTAGCGGGGGCCTCACGCCTTTCCGGTTATGACGGTTTGCCCGGCCGGATGGAGCGGAAGAACCATCCTTCGGGCGTCCTTCTCCTCCTCGATCATTATAATGCCAATCCGGCCTCGATGCGTGAGGCGATCGACTGGCTCGGAAGGGAGTGTGAGGTTCGGCAGGGGGCCCGCTGCTTCGCGGTCCTGGGAGACATGCTCGAACTGGGGGCAGGGAGCGCCGACTACCATGAGGAGATGGGCCGCCAGATCGGCCGCCTGGGCCTCGAAAGGATCTGGTATCGCGGGAAGGAACGGGAGTCCTTTGAGAGTGGTTTCAGGCAGGGAGGAGGGGATCCGGCAAGAATCCGGGCGGCCGGGGAATTTGCGGAAGATCTGCGCCGCGGACGGGGACCTGCCGGGAGGGATGTCCTTTTGGTCAAGGGGTCCAGAGGAATGAAACTCGAGGAGGTGGTGGCGCCTCTTCTTGAAGGGATTTAGACCGTGCTCTACCAGCTTTTTTACCTTCACCACATGATGCCGGTCCTCAATGTATTCAGGTACATCACCTTTCGCTCGATCTACGCCACGCTCACAGCCCTGGCCTTTGCCCTCCTGATGGGACCTGTGCTGATAAGGGCGCTCCGGCGTCTTCAGATCGGCCAGGAGGTCCGGGATGACGGACCCCAGAGCCACCTCTCCAAACAGGGAACGCCGACCATGGGGGGGGTTCTCATTTCCGGATCGTTGCTGTTTTCGGTTTTTCTATGGGCCGACCTCACCAACCGGTTCGTCTGGATGGTCGTCGCGAGCCTTCTTGCGAACGGGGCGATCGGCTTTGCGGACGACTACCTCAAGGTCGTCAAGAAGCGTTCGAAGGGATTGTCCGCCCGCCAGAAATTCGCCCTCCAGGTCGGGGTGGCCCTTTTGCTGTCCCTGTGGTTCTGGAGCAGTGTCTCTGGGGATACCCGCATCGTGGTCCCATTCTTCAAAACCCTGAACCCTGCCCTGGGTGGCTTCTTCATCCCCTTTCTCATCCTGGTCCTGGTCGGTACGGCCAATGCTGTCAACCTGACCGATGGTCTTGACGGTCTGGCCATCGGTCCGACGATCGTGGTGAGCCTCTCCTTCGTGGTGATCAGCTACCTCGTGGGCCATCATGTCTTTGCCTCTTACCTGAAGATTCTTGAAGTTCCGGGAGCCGGAGAGCTCGCCGTGGTCATGGGGGCGATGGTTGGAGCCGCCCTGGGATTCCTGTGGTTCAACACCTTTCCGGCCCAGGTCTTCATGGGAGATACGGGGTCCCTCGCGATCGGTGGAGCGATCGGAATGGCCGCGATCGTGACCCGCCAGGAACTCCTGCTCTTGATTGTCGGCGGGGTCTTCGTCGCTGAAGCCCTGTCGGTCATCCTGCAGGTTTCCTCCTACAAGCTACGGAAGAAGAGGATCTTTCGGATGGCGCCCATCCATCATCATTTCGAGCTCGGGGGGGTCTCCGAACCGAAGGTCATCGTCCGGTTCTGGATCGTTTCGGTGGTTCTTGCGCTGATTGCACTGTCGACATTCAAGCTCAGGTAGGAAGAGGAAGGACGATGGAGGAGTTTATCACCGGGGGATCGGAGGTGCTGGTTGTTGGTGGCGGACGCTCGGGTCTGTCGGCCGCCAATCTGGCGGCCGACCTTGGCGCCAAGGTTTCAGTCGTTGATGACGATCCCGGGTCGTTTTCCACGGAAGACTGGGGACGCTTCCGGTCCAGGGGAGGCCAGATCCTGAAAGAGAGGACGGTTGGCCCTTGGATCCTGGAGTCGTCATTCAGGGTGATCATGAGCCCCGGCATTCCCCCCATCCGCTGGTCCGGGGAGGTTGTGGCCCCACCGCTGCCGCAGGTCAGGGGCGAGCTTGAATGGGCGGCCTCCCTTTGGCCCCATCCCGTCATCGCCATCGCCGGAACGAACGGAAAGTCGACCACGACGGCCCTTGTCGGCCATCTTCTTTCGGCGGTGGGACATGCCCCCTTCATCGGAGGGAATTTCGGCACACCCCTCTCCGAAGGGGTCCGGCAGGTCCGGCAAGTCCTCCAGAGTGGCGGCCGCTCCTCCTACGATTGTGGCGTCATCGAGGTCTCGAGCTTCCAGACGGAATCCATGCAGGCCTTTTCCCCAAGCCTCTACCTTCTCCTCAACATTACTCCCGATCACCTGGATCGGTACGGAGGATATGACCTTTACCGAGAGGCCAAGCTCCGCGCCGTCTCTCTTTTTGGTGAGGAGACGACGGTCATTTGGAACGGGGATCAGGAGGATTACCGCACTGGACGCATGAGGGGAGCGGCGAAAGCCGCCTTCGTCACACGTTCGGAGGGCCCCCATCCCTCATTCGGAGAGGTACCGGTCGTCCGGATCCATCCTGACCGGCTCGAGATCTCCGGGATTGGGGAAATTCCTTCCGGGTGCCAGATTCCCCTCCGGAATTTCAGGCTTTCGGGGGGAGGAAACCTTGAAAACCTTGGATTTTCTGTCCTGGCCGTGATCCTCTTCCTGCTCAGGGAGGGGCGTCAGATTCCCTTTCCCCTTCTGGAACAGGGGATCGCCTCCTTCACCGGTCTGCCGCACCGGATGGAACGGATCGCCACGGTTCGGGGCGTCACATTTGTGAACGACTCGAAAGCCACCAATGTCGGGGCCGTTGAGGCCGCTCTGGCAGGGCTCCCCGATTCGGGACATCCGACGACAGTCCTGATCCTGGGAGGGCGGGACAAGGGAGGCTCCTATCTTCCTCTCGTTCCGGGAATCAGGCGCCAAGTGAAAGTGGTCGTGGTTCTTGGGGAGGCCCGGGAAAAGATTCGAAGGGAGCTCTCCCCCCATGTTCCCGTTGAGGAGGCCTCGGATTTCCAGGAGGCGGTGGCCCGGGCTTTTTCAATCGCAGACCCGGGTGAGACAGTTCTCCTCTCTCCGGCCTGTTCGAGTTACGACATGTTTCACGGCTACGAGGAACGCGGGGAAAGATTCAGGGATGCCGTCATGCGTCTGGAAGAGCAGTTCGGGGTGAAAGGGAGGCAGGGATCATGACACCACTCACTGATCCGACCCCTGACTCAGCCCTTTCTCGGCCCATTGCCGGACGCGGTCCACTCCCGACGGGCGCAATGGACGGAGCCCTGGCCATTCTGGTCTTCCTCCTCATGATGTTGGGTGTGGCGCTGGTCATGTCCGCCCGTCTCTCCCTCAAATCCCCCTATCAGCTCTTCACGAGGCAGATTCTGTCGACGGCCATTGCTCTGGTCGTCATGTTCGCCGTCTCCCGGATCGACTATCATGTGTGGGTGAAACGAAGGATCCAGCTGTGGGTGGGGGGCCTAGTCGGCCTTCTTCTCCTGATGGTCCCCCACGTGGGGGTGATGCTCAACGGGGCCAGACGATGGGTTCATCTGGGATTCATGACTCTCCAGCCCTCGGAGCTTGCGCGGGTGATCCTTGTCATCCTCATGGCTTCCCTTCTGGCGAAAGAAAGGATCGACCAGAAGGTCCAGGAAAATCGTCCCTTTGCCCTCCGTCTTCCCAAGGCTCTGGGGTTTGCCCTTCTCATGCTCCCCTATCTGGCCATCATTCTCCATGAACCGGATTTTGGCTCGGACCTCTTCATCGTCATCGTCATCGGGGCCATGCTCTATCTGGCGGGAGTCTCCTTCCGCCAGCTGGGCCTCCTTGTCCTTCTCCTTGCCGTGTCGGCCACGCTCTTTCTCG
>JAJZGM010000056.1 GCA_021828525.1 Nitrospirota bacterium
CACAGGCCACTATGCCTCCTGGGCCTATTCGGGGGATTTCGGCCGGTTCGGCCTCAGGATGGCCCGGGACCCGTCAAAGGACCAGTCCTACTTTCTCGCCCGGACAAAAGGGATCGACCCCATAAACTTTCTCCTTCCCTTGGGAGACCTGACAAAGCCTGAGGTCCGGGCCATCGCCCTGGAGGCGGGCTTTCCCGTTTCCGGAATGCTTGAAAACCAGGAGGCCTGTTTTGTCTCTGAAAAAAGGCTGGCCGATTTTCTGGATCCCCACCAGGAAAAAGGCCCAGATTCCGGGAACTGGAAGGCCATGACCGCCGGAGGAAAAGCCCTGGGAGACCTCCGGACAGGCCTGGGTCTGACACGGGGCCAGAGAAGGGGTCTGGGAATATCGGGGGGAGAGAGACTCTATGTCCTCTCTGTGGACCCCCGGAACAAGGAGGTCCTCATGGGCCGAAGAGAGGACCTCCTCGCCAGGGATTTCACCATCGCCTCTCCATCGGGCTGTGTGGCGACCCCTCTTCCGGATGAGGCCCCTTCCCTTTTCGTACGCTTCCGGTCGACCATGGCCCCCGTTCCCTGCCGACCGCATCCCTCAGTTCCTTTGGCCTTCCGTCTGGAGGTGCCGCACGACGGAATCGTTCCCGGCCAGGTCGCCGCATTTTACGACAGCAACAGGATCCTGATCGGCTCCGGACTTCTGGTCTGACCCTCTCCCACCCATGGAAAGAACTGCCAATGAATGAGTCATACCGGGAGCTTCTCTTCCTGGACGTCGAAACGACGGGCCTTTTGATGCAGCCTAACGCCAGGATTGTCGAAATCAGCATTTCATGGTGGGGTGAAGAGGGCCTCAAAGACCGGCACACCTCCCTGATCAATCCTCAGGAACCCATTCCGCCTCTTTATACGGCCATTCACGGAATCGACGATGCCCTGGTCAGGGAGGCCCCCACATTTTCAGAATACTGGCGGGAGATGAAAGAGCAATTCGAGGGAAAAACGATCGTCGCCCATAACCTCTCCTTCGACATGGGAATGATGAACCGGGAGATCTTGCGTCTCGAACGCCCACCCCTCGGAAATCCGGGAATCGACACCGTCCCCGTCCTGAAAAAACTTCTTCCGGAACAAAAAAGCCACAAGCTCAGAAATCTTGCGACGTCCCTGGGAGTGGTCCACAAAAATGTGCACCGGGCCGAGGACGACGTCAGGGCCCTCGAGGAGGTCCTGGCGATCGCGATGCGGGAACCTGTCGAAATCCTGGCGGGGAAAGCGGGCCAGGACCTTGCGCTATGGGGGGGATTGGCCTCCCATCGGTATTTCAGGGACAGCCTCTGGTGGGCCCAGCAGCAGAACACGGGGCTGACGGTCGTGGTGGCCAGAAAGTCCCCGGAACCCGGAAGGGAGAGGGACTTCGAGGAAATCCGGATTGAAAATCCGGGATCCTCCGCCAAAAGGCTGGGGGAGTTCCGGGAAAAGGGCCGGTACCCCTTGTCCTGGAGCGAGGTCTATCGCGTGTATGCCTCCTGAAATCCAAAGGAAGAGGTCATTTGTGCTATGATGGCGGGATCGGCGCGATTCGTAAGGTGGAAAAGATGGATGGTGGGCGATACAGGTTTCGAACCTGTGACCCCTGCCGTGTGAAGGCAGTGCTCTACCGCTGAGCTAATCGCCCCCTCGGGAAGTCCTGATTCTAGAGAAAACCCGGGAGATTATCAAGAGACTGGAATTTTTCTGTCGAACAAGGAGCCGATGTGGACTTCAAGAACACCCTGAACCTGCCAAAGACAGACTTTCCGATGAAGGCGGACCTTCCGGCCAAGGAACAGGGATATCTCGCCGTCTGGGAGAAGGAAGACCTCTATGAAAAAATGAGGTCCGCCTCCGGGGAAAGGCCCCTCTTCATCCTCCACGACGGCCCCCCTTACGCGAACGGCCACCTCCATATGGGCCACGCCATGAACAAGATCCTGAAAGACATCATCAACAGGGTCTCCCTCAAGAAGGGCTTCGGCCTATCCTATGTGCCGGGCTGGGATTGCCACGGACTTCCCATCGAGCACAAGGTCCTGAAGGACATGGGAAAGAAAAGGTCCGAACTGTCCGCCCTGGAGATAAGGAAAAAATGCCGGGAGTCGGCCACCCTCTATTCCGAAGTTCAAAGGGAGGAATTTCTCAGAATGGGGATCCTCGGGGATTTCCGTCATCCCTACCTCACGATGGATTATGCCTATGAGGCGGAAATTCTGAGAAGCCTTGGCCGGATGAACGACCAGGGGCGCATCTACAAGGGGGAAAAACCTGTCCTCTGGTGCGGGACCTGCGAAACAGCCCTGGCAGACGCCGAGGTCGAGTATGCCCCCCTCCGTTCCCAAACGGTCACGGTTCTCTTCGCGAGAACCGATTCGCAAGGGACCACCTACTACCCCATCTGGACGACGACACCCTGGACACTCCCGGCCAACCAGGCCGTGGCTGTCAATCCGGAGATCCGGTATAGCCTGCTTGAACTGACCCACGATACCTTGAACCTTGCCAAGGGGGCCATTCTCGTCGTGGCAGAGGCCATCCTCGACCGTCTGCGCCAGGAAGGGAAATCCCCCTGGAAGGAAATCCTGGAGGCCTCACGGATCGCAGGGACCCGGACGGGAGCCCAACTCCTTGGGGAGAAGCCGCGCCTTTTGCATCCCTTCATCCCGGGAAAAATCGTTCCGCTGGTCGCCGGCTCCTTTGTCCAGACGGACCAGGGAACCGGACTCGTCCATATCGCACCGGGCCACGGGGAGGAGGACTTCGAGGTCGGACGGGCACACGCCCTTTCCAGCGAATCTCCCGTCACCGGAAAGGGACGGTTCGGGCCCGCCATCTCCGCAGTGGATTCCTCATGGACCGGTCTCAAAATCCTGGAAGCTGGCCCCGTCGTGATCGCCCTTCTGGAAAAGACCCGGACGCTCCTCCACCAGGAAATGCTTGAACACGCCTATCCCCATTGCTGGAGATGCAAGAACCCGGTCTTTTACCGGGCCACCTCCCAGTGGTTCCTTTCGCTTGACATCGCCGGTCTCCGGGAAAAAACACTCTCCGCAATCGGGGATGTCCGCTGGATCCCCGAGAAGGGAGAAAACCGGATCCGGGGGATGATCGAGACCCGCCCGGACTGGTGCCTCTCACGCCAGAGGTCCTGGGGCGTTCCCATTCCCGCCTGGTCCTGCAACCGGTGCGGAACAAGTACTCTTGACGGAGCCTTTGTCCGGCGGATCGCCGACCGGACCGAAGAGGAAGGGGTGGATTTCTGGTTCGAACCGGAGGCCGGAAAGGTCCTTCTTCAGGGCCTGCGATGCCCCGCATGCGGAGGGGAAGACCTCTCCCTCGAAGAAGACATCCTTGATGTCTGGTTTGATTCGGGAGTCAGCCACGAAGCGGTCCTCAGGAAGAGACCGGACCTCGCCTGGCCCGCCGATCTCTATCTCGAAGGCTCAGACCAGCACAGGGGATGGTTTCACTCCTCTCTCCTCACATCGATGGCCCTGGAAGGACGTCCTCCCTACAAATCGGTCCTGACCCATGGATTCGTTGTCGACGGGCAGGGAAAGAAGATGGCAAAAACCCTGGGAAATGTCATCGCCCCCTCCGAAATAATCGACAAGTACGGGGCGGATGTCCTGAGGCTCTGGGTCGCCGCCTCCGACTATCAGGAAGACACGCGCCTTTCCCTTGAAATCATGAACAACCTGGTGGACGGGTACCGCAAGATCCGGAACACCTTCCGGTACATGCTCAGCAATCTCTACGACTATCCCTGGAACTCGGATCCCTCCCCCTCACCCGACATCCTGGACCGGTGGATCCTTTCTGTGTGGGAACAGACGAAGGCCTCGATCCTCGACGCTTATGACCAGAGGAAATTTGCCCAGGTCATCCAGACCATCAACCATTTCTGCTCCCTCTCCCTTTCCGCCCACTACTTCGACATGATCAAGGACAGGCTTTACGCGGAGAGGGCGGAGGGAGAGACAAGACGGCATACCCAGGCGACCATGGCCCGGATTCTGGACGATCTATCGGCCATCCTCCATCCCATCCTCCCCTTCACTACGACAGAAATCGCCCTCCATGCCTCCCGGAATGCTCCCGACAACCTCCTGGACTCCTCGATGGCCATCCTCATGAAATCCTTTCCGGTCCCAGAGACGGCAAGGATCGACCCCGTCCTTGAGTCGCGCATCGACGCGCTTCTCGGGGTGAGAGCCGTCTTCGGAAAGATGACCGACGACCTGAAAAAGGAGAAGCGAATCGGGAGCACGATGGAGATCCATCTCCGGATTTCGGCGGACCGGGACCGGCTTAACCCCGGGAACTGGCCCGATGAGTTTTTTGAAACCTTTTTCATCGTCTCGAAATTTTCCTGGATCCATCCAGGATCCCCGGAGGAGGAAGGACCAGTCCTGGCCACAGCAGAAGGACCGGAGCCGGGATCGAGGCTCATCCTTCTTGCGGCCCCGGGGGACAAATGCGAACGCTGCTGGCTCAGAAAAACGACGACAGGCAAGAACCCCGAAGGAATTCCCGTCTGCGATCGATGCTCCCGAACACTCCGGACCCCGACCTGAAAGGCTGGCTCCTGGATTCCAATTTTATGATATAATTTCCAGACAAGATGGTCCGGGTCTCTGCACTTGCGCCTGGATTCCTTGAAAAGGGGATGGCCAATCAAAAAATCATGGCTGCTTTACGGGATCGTCGGAGCAGGACTCTTTGCCCTCGACCAGGCGACCAAATATCTTGTCCTTACGAAACTTCCGTTAGGAACCGAAACCGAGGTCATTCCGCATTTTTTCAGGATCGTATCCGTCAGGAACACGGGCATCGTGTTCGGTCTCTTTTCCCAGGGAGAAACCCAATCACACCAGGGAGGATTCATCCTCTTCACCCTTTTGGCCATCGTCGCGGTCCTCTACTACAGCCGCAGAAAAAAGGCGGCGGAGTCTTCCGAGTTCTATCCGCTGGCCCTCATCCTCGGAGGAGCGACAGGAAACCTTGTGGACAGGATTCTTCATGGACGCGTCATCGACTTTCTCGACTTCTATATCCGGGACCATCATTGGCCCGCATTCAACATTGCCGACTCCGGGATCGTGGTGGGGGTCGCCCTTCTGCTTCTTCTCCAGTGGGAGGAGGAGCGAAAGCAGAAAAGAGCATCATTTGAACACTGATTTCGCCAATTCATCCATGAAACCCAGAGCTTAGGAGGAGATCGGCATGGAACAAAACCAAAAAAGCCGTATCACCCGGATTCAATTGGCTCTCGAAAACAGCGAATGGCTCAAGGCCTTCCATCTTTCGGAGGAGGCCATCGGGGACGACCCGGAAGCCCTCCCCTTCCGCTACCTCATGATCGATGCCCTGATCCAGGGAGGCCGATTCGACGAGGCCCTCAAAAGGGTCTCGGAATGGCGAAAGACCTTTCCCCAAGACAGGAAGCTCGGAATTTACACGCTCCATCTTCTCATTTACTTCAAGAAATTCGAGGAAGCCGACGTTCTGGGAAACTCCCTGATCGACGGGTGCCAGAACATCATCGAAAAACGGGACATATTGCTTCACCTGGCCTTTGCTGCCCACGGAAAGGCGGACCCGAAGCGGGCCGTCCTCCTCTTAAACGACCTGATCCAGGAGGATCCCCTCAACACCGATGCCTATGAAACGATCGGAAAGATTTATTTCGAACATGCCAGGTTCGAGGAGGCCGAGCGGTATTTCCTCCAGTTGACCGACATCGATCCACTCCATCCCCGGGTCCACCAGTTGCTGGGCCTCCTCTACTCGGAACAAGGGAAGTGGGACGAGGCCATCATGGAACTCGAGGAGGCGATCGAAATCGAACCGAGCGACGAGACGATGCGGGAACTGGGCTGGACCCTCAACATGGTCGGAGACAGGGACGGGGCCATCAGCGTCCTTGAGGAGGCCTTGGACATGAATCCTCTCAACCTCCAGGCCCGGATCGACCTAGGAACGATCTACATGGATCAGGAAGACTATGATCGCGCCATCAGCGAATGGAAAATCGCCCAGAAGCAGGATCCGGGCAATTCCACGATCAAATCCTTCCTGGAAAAGGCCCGGGAGAAGGTTGAAAAGGATCGATCCG
Source organism: Nitrospirota bacterium (assembly GCA_021828525.1). Lineage (GTDB taxonomy): Bacteria > Nitrospirota > Leptospirillia > Leptospirillales > Leptospirillaceae > UBA4572. The sequence continues at coordinate 6,152 of JAJZGM010000056.1, forward strand.
TCAGTCGGCATTGACCTCATCCGACAACGAAACGCCAAAAACGGGGACATCCCCGGAGAAGGGCTCCCCGACCTCCCGGAGTCCTGCCGGATCTTCCAGGTCGACCCCGGAGAGTCGAAAAAGCGGCTCGATCACTATCTGGCCCAGAAATGCCTTCCCTTCTCGCGCTCGAGAATCCAGAAAATCATTGACGAAGGCCTGATCACCGTCAATGGAGGGGAGGAGACCGCCTCCTACAAGGTCCGCGGGGGTGATCTGATCACCGTCCGGATTCCTCCCCCTGCCCCCTCCGAAGAGACTCCCGAGGAGATGCCGCTCGATATCCTCTTCGAGGACGACTCCCTGATTGTCTTGAACAAACCCCCCCAGCTGGTCGTCCACCCCGCCCCGGGCCATCGGTCAGGAACCCTTTTGAACGGCCTCTTAGGCCACCTGGCAAAGACCAGGGATCCGGAGACCCCGGAGGACCCTCCGAGGGCAGGGCTTGTCCACCGCCTCGACCAGGACACCTCGGGCCTGATGGTCGTCGGAAAGACTCCCGAGGTCCTCGACCACCTGATGGGCCAGTTCAAGGACAGAAACGTTTCGAAAAGCTATATCGCCCTTGTCATCGGGATTCCGCCCTCCAAAAGGGGAACGATCGATGCCCCGATCGGACGTTCTTCCGGAGACAGGAAGAAATTTGCGGTCACGGCCTCGGGCAAACCCTCCCTCACCCGGTACAGGGTCATGACCACCTATGTGGAAGGATATGCGCTTTTGGATATCACCTTGCTGACAGGACGGACGCACCAGATCCGGGTGCATTTTCACCACCTGGGATACCCGCTGGCAGGAGATCCGGTCTATAGAAAAAAGGGGGGACGGGAGGACGGACGATTCCCCCGAATCATGCTTCATGCCGCAAGACTGGGATTTACCCATCCGGTCTCCGGTCAGGAGATGGTCTTCTCAGTCCCCATTCCGGCAGACATGCAGGGGGCCCTCAACAGCCTCACCGAGCGCCCCCTTGCGGAAATCAAGTCCCCGACAGGGTCGCCATGACCATCCCTGTCAGCGGCTTCGGATAAAAATAGGTCGACTTCTGCGGCATCAGCTCGCCTCGGAGTGAGACCTCCTCGATTACCTTTGCCGGAACTGGCCGGATAAAGAACCCGATGGCATACTCGCGGCTCCCGAAGACCTTTTCGAGAACAGAGGGCGCCGATTTGTCGTATCGGAGAAGGTCCTCGGTCCGGATCCGTTCGGGGGTGATCCCCAAAAGGGGCGAAAGAATCCCTTCCTGCAGCCAGTAGGTATCAAGTCCCTTCACCCCTTCACCCCTTTCCACATTCAGCCGGCAGAGAAGAAGTTCCCCGGCATCCCGCACCGCCACCCCGATCACCGTCTCCTGCGGAGAGGATTGCCGAAGGAGGGAGAGGAATCGGTCCGATTCCCCCGCCGGAATGCGCGTGAGAGTCCCGCGGGAGGCAAGGGCCGACACGAAGGAGGAGACAGCCTCCGGAGCGAGCGTCCGGACCAGACGGTGGGTGGGAAGGACGGACAGGTTTTCATCTTCGAGGGCGGCCAGG
>JAJZGM010000057.1 GCA_021828525.1 Nitrospirota bacterium
CCGCCCGTCCACGGAGAGGGGGGGTCCTGACAGGGCGGGAAGGATCTCCTGCATCTGGCCAAGCCACCAGACAAAGGCATTCCGGCGGGCCCGGAGGCGGCCGACCGGCGGGAAGAGGGTCTCCCAATATTCCCTCACCATGTCCACCAACACCGAAATGCCGTCCGGCACGCCAGGGGGGCCCTCGGTCCGGGCCAGGGCCACCGAGAGGTAGGCGGCGACCAGAAGATCCTTGCTTCTCTCCCCGAGGATGGCCTCCGCCATCGACCGGACCTTCCGCCAGTCGACCACCGTCCTCTCCCCGGAGGAGACGGTCTGGGCCCGGTTCACCTCGGCCTGAAGCCCCAGAAAATCCTCCTGGTCCCGGACATCCTCCCCCGCCGGAGCCTCCTCGCGGACCGGCGTCTTTCCGAGATCTGCCACATTCACCTGGCCCACTTTCCTTCCCCCCTGTTCTAAAGGGTCCGCCCGGGCGGGGAGGACCCCGGCGCCGGCCCCGACTCCCCCGGAAGGCAGTCGGCGATTGCCGACGGAAGCCTGTGCGCCGCAAAGGGCCGGTTCCTGAGGGCGTTGTTCTGGTCCTCCAGGGAGTTGCTCTCCTGGATCGCAAGCTCGCTGTCGATCGTCCGGATCTTCTCCCGGATCCTGGCCAGGGAGGCCCGGGCCTGCCGGTACTCCTGATAACGGGCCAGAAGGGCATGGACTCCCGTGAACCGGTAGTGAAGGGTGAGCTTTGTCACCCGGAGATTTTCGAGGGCCTCCTTCTGCAGGGGAAAGTCCGCGGGCGTGAGGACGAGGCTCCCCTGGTAGAACTGCTGGAGAAAATGGACGAACCCGTCAGGTCCCGGATAGTCCCGGGTGGCCACCAGCGACCCTGTGTGGATTTCAAGCGAGGTCCGCCCGCAGGTGAGGGAGGACCAGACCCAGGAGCGCCGGACCGGCAGGTTCAGGTTGTTTAAGACATGGGTCTTCGTGGCGCAGGAGAGCGTGAGACGCGTCAGGTAGGGCCGGGCCAGGGCCCCGGAGTTGACGTCGGTGGGAAGCGCCTTCAGAACCACGGGAAACTGGGTCTTCGCCATCTCGAGGATTTTCTTCCGGTCGCTTTCCTCCTGCTTGCCCAGAGACTGCCGAAGGGTCACAAGGTCGAGGTGACGCTTCTTGCTCTGGATTTCCGTCCTCTTTTCGGCAAGCTCGAGCGACCGTCTCCCGCTGATGGCGGCATTGACGAAGGTCAGGAAGGAGGGCATGACCGCAATCGACCGGCCGTTTTTCCGAACGAGCCGGTAGCCCGAAGGACTCCGTCTGACGAAGGGGGCCATGTTTTTCTTCATGAAGGCGGGAATCGCCCCCTCGGCACCCAGGAGAAAGTGGTCGAGGTCCGCTCCCGTAAGGGAGGCCTGGGCCGGGGAGACGACCTCCGCCACCCAGCGGTCCCCGACTTCGCAGGCCGCCTCCCGGTCGATGTAGTCGAGGGCGGTCAGGAAGGATCCCCCCACCAGTCCCCAGAGGATTTTCTCCTTGGGGTCGCTTTTGGGAAGGAGGTCCTTCTCCATCGAAAGGAGGGCGTTTGAGGCGGCGACCAGGACCGGAGGCTTGTTCGTTCCCTTCCGGGTGAAGGAATAATAGTCGGCGGCCAGGGCCAGGGCGTGCCCCCGGCCCTGAAGCCCCTCTGTGACCGCCGCCTGGAGGGAGGCAGAATACAGGCTGTAGGCGCGACCGGCATGGACCAGGGCCACCATGGTGCGCTGGCCCGCCCGGGGTCCCTCCCTCATCCCCGCCCGGCCCGAAGCGTCGAGCGCCCCGGCGTAATCCCGGATCCGCGAGACGAGTCCCGCTCCCGCCCCCCGCGTATCCGCAATCCGGAGATAGGTTCGAAGGAAGGCCTGCCATCTTTCGTGGAAGGTGTCCTGGCTCGGTGGAAACTCCTGGGAGAGGCGCCGGGCCAGGAGGAGATAGGGGCTTCGGGATCCCGGAAGGCTCTGGTAGACGGTCTTCCACTGGAGGACATCCGCCAGCGTCTCCTCTCCCGCGCCGAATCCATGGACGAAGGCGAACCAGGCCTCCTCCTTCCGGCTCCGGTACCAGCCAAGAAAGCTCCGGGTGTGGTCCTCGATGGGAAAGTTCGCCGGGGAGGCCTTCCGGACCTCCGAAAGAAAATCGAAAATCCGCCTCATCCCTTCGTTGGTGTAGGAGGGGAGGACGACCACCTCCTTCGGGCTCCTGAAGGTTCCCTTCCAGAAGTCGGCCAAGGTCACGCTGTCCTTGTCACGGGCGTTGACCCAGTCCACCAGCCAGTGGAAATCGGGAACGGTCTGCTCCACCTCAAGGAGAAGGGACTGGAGGGTGTCGAGATCCCGGTGGACGGAGCCTGCCGGAGCCCAGGCGATGTAGGCCAGGGTGAGATCGGAAAAATGGCGGGCCTCCTGGGGGGAGATGGAGGAGTCGATGGCGGCAATGTCCCCGGTTCCGGGCTGGGGACGGGAGGCGAGGACGGCAAAGTCAGCCCCTCCCAGGCGGTCTTCGATGAGATTGATGCGCCGGACTATGATATCTACATAATCGGCCAGACGGTGTTTCGGGTCACGGAGGAGAAGTTTCCGGACCTCGCTCCGGAGGGCATGGTCCAGCACCGGGAGGATGACGGACCCGAACTCGCCGGTGTAGCGTTTTTTCATGGCCCCCTCGATCGCCTGGGTCTCCCCCGAAAAAGCAAGAATGCGGGCGGAGAGGCTCGCGTCCCGTCGGCCCATCCAGTCGATCAGGCTCCGGTAGCGTTCCATGTTCTCCATGTTCTGGTGAAAGTCTCCCCCCACATGGACCGGTCCGGGCTCCCTGGCCTCGAGAGTCCGCACAGTCCGGTAGGAGTAAACGAAGGAATAGACGAGATAGAGGGCGACCGAAAGGTTCGCCACGGCCCAGCCCATGAGGAGGATGTTGGAGGAAAACTGGCGCCACCGGGCCACCAGACCGTAAGGGACCGAGAGGAGCCGGTCCTCGGGAAGACGGCGGGTGAAAAAATCCCGGAGAAAGACCCCGGAGAGACGGGAGATCCCCTCTCCCCCGGCGGATGCGGGAGACGGGATCCCCAAGGCTCCCGAAGCTCCCACGAGCCTGGGGGTTTCCCGGCCACCGGAGCTTTTGTTCTTTCCCGTAAGCGAGACTCCCGGAGAGCGGTCGAGAATCTCGACCTCCCCGGCCCGATTTTGGGCAAAGTCGTGGCCCAGGATCGTGGAAAAACGGGGGGTTCCGAGAAGGCCGCTGGAAAAGAAGAGTCCCCGGAAGACCGGACGCTGAAGGTAGGGGGAGGGTTCGAAGAGCCCCTTGAGGAAAGGGGAAAGAAGGGATTCGAGCCCCCGCACCTCCAGGGGAAAGACCAGACTCTCGGGGGTGGGCGGAGGGGCGTCGGCCCGGCGGAACATGAGGCTCCGGATGCGCTCGGAGATCTCCCGGATCCCCCGGCCCAACGTTCTGTCCCAGGGTTCATCAGGCCCTGACAGGACTCCCATCGTCTCTCCGGTCCGGGAGACCGGAATGGTGTCGAGAAAGGACCGGAACCCGGCCAGGAGGTCGAGCTTCGTGACCATGACGTAGACCGGAAAGCGCACGTTCATGGCCCGCATCAGGGCATCGAGCCTCTGGCGGACGATCTGGGAGAGCTGGGCCAGACGGAGGGCATCCTGCCCGTGGAGATCCTCGACGGAAACCGTCACCACCACGCCGTTTAACGGCTCCCGGATCCGGGTGCGCCGGAGGAGACCAAGGATGAGTTCCCACTCGGCCGCGGTCTCACCGGGAGGGTCGAGGGCCACGTAACGTCCGGAGGTGTCGAGGAGAATGGTCTGGTCTTCGAGAATGAACTCGATCGTGTCGGTCGGGGGGGGGATCTCCTCCCCCGACGGAGTCCGGAACCGGATGGGAATGTTCGCGTTCACCAGAAGGGTGGTCTTTCCCGACCCGCTGTTTCCCAGGACGATATAAAAGGGAAGGGTCGAAAGGGGGCCGGACAGAATCCCTCCCGCCCCCCGGACGTTTTGCCGGGCGGACTTCCAGAGGTTCCCGATGGCGAGCAGGCGGCCCGCCTTCCTGTCAGTCATCGCCGAGGACCGGAGCTTCCTCTGCGCGGTTTTTTTCCGGATGAAGAGAAGAATCCGGCGGGCCGAGAAGGCCACCACGACGACCATGATCCCCAGAGGAAGGGAGAGGCGGAGAGGCCAGTGGGCCCAGATCCCGACCATCCAGACCAGGGCAAAGAGAGCAGCGCCCAGAAGGACCGCCACCATGGGTCTCAGAATTTTTTTCAGCATGAAGCCATCCTCTCAGGTATCAGTGAAGGTGACCCATCACGTCCCCCGCCATCTGATGGACGATCCGGTCGAATACGATGAAGAGAATGAGGAGGACGGCCGGCGGGGCCCCCCAGAGGAGCAGGGTCCGGATCCTCCGTTTCCGGGTCTGTCCCTCCGGAGAACTCCCGGGAAGAGCCTTCTCCCCGGGAAGGGCTTCCGGGAAAAGGGCCTTGCCCTCCCCAGAGGAGAACACGGGCTCCAGAACGGCCTGAAGCTGGCGCCGGACCGGCAGGGAGGAGCTCTCCTCTCCCAGGGCCCCGTACTGCCCCTGGAACCCCAGCTGGAGGATCATGTAGTAGACCGCCAGGATCTCCCGGTCTTCGGGGCCGGAGCCCAGGGCCGAGAGGCGCCGGAAGAACTCCACGCCTCCGTTGCCGGTCCTGAAAAGGGACTTCTGGAGAAGCCCCCGGCTCCACTCGACGGCCCCGGCCCAGTTGGCGGACATCAGGCTCTCGTCGATCCAGGCAACGACGGGAAAGAGACCGGCCTCAAAAAGCCTCTCCTCGACACCCCCCTCCCGTGCAAGGCGTCGGGCCTGTTCGATCCTCGAGAGGATTTCGGCCCGAAGGGGGGCCGGCTCGGGAAGAGGCCGGCCCAGCTGCTCCCGGACCCAGGCTGCCACGGGGACGAAATAGTCGGTCAGGATGGCCATCACTTGACTCCTATCAGATCGATGGTGGTTCCTTCGGGGGCGGTGGGCCAGAAGACCTGGATCGCCTCCTCCTGCCGGATGGCCTCCCACACGCGGTCACGGATCTCGATCTTGAAATACTGGGTGTTCAGACGGCGGGGAAGGCCAGGCGGAGGACCGCCCATGGAGGAGACCTCGACCCCCGGAAGAGCCCTTCGGATGAGGGTCGACATGAGGGAGGGTGTCCCCACCTTGGCCGTGTCGAGAAAGGAGGCCAAGACCGCCTCCGGCTCCTCCTCGGCCCGGACGGCCAGGTAGTAGCGGGTCCGGGGAGAGAAGAAGGACTGGGTGAGGGTGCCGTCGAATCCCTCCTCGCCGGAGACCAGTCGGACCAGGAGGTCCGGGCCGATGGTCAGGTCGTTCAGGAGGGTGAAGAGAACGGTCTGGGCCCGGGTCAGGCATCCCCAGATGTCTTCGTGGTTGTACGGCGGGAGGGGCTCCGGGAAGAGGTCCGACTCCCCCAGAAGGTTGACCCGGTCGGAAAAGGTGCTGAGCTCTCCCACCATCTGCCGGAGGATCCCGTAGAGGACCCAGGGATGGAGGGGGTCGCTTTCGGTGTAGTGGTAGAGGAGCGGGACATAGCGGTTCAGGGTCCGGAGAGCCAGGAGATAGGTGAGGGCCCCGCCGGACTCGGCCTCCTCCCCGCGGGACTCTCCCGGAGCCTTGAACTCCTCGAGCTGGCGCGCCCGGCTCGCGCACTCGTTCCGGATCTCCTGGGCCAGGCCCGCAAGCGTCCGGGAGGCCGAGAGGGAGAGGGAGGGGGGAACGAAGGTTTGGCTGACCTTGATCGCCCCTCCGTCCCAAAGGACCTGGGCCACCGGGATCAGGCTGTAGTGCTCGAGACGGGAGATCTCGCTGTCCCAGAAAAGCCGGACGTTGAAATACAGCGTCTTGACCTGGGCCTCCGGGCCGTTCCCGTAGAGATCCCGGACCTCCTCGGGATCGGGAAGGGTCACGAACCGGGTTTCTCCCCCGTCTGCCTCGAGATGGGGGATGACGGTGACGTTGGAGGCGTTCTCCCGAAAACGCCGAAGACCGGCATAGAGTGTCAGGGGACGGTCCCGGGCCGTCCATTCCTCCTCGAAGGACCGGGGCCGGATCACCGCGTTCCCCGGAAACTGGACATAGGTCCCGTCCTGGAAGATGGCGGTCAGGGCGTTGACATGGCCGGTCCCCCGTCCCAGGGCCGAGGTCTGGATGTCGATCTCCCGGATTCCCCAGCCGTGAGGAAGGACCGCATCCATGAAGGGCCGTGAGAGGGCCTGGAGATAGACATCGGTGAGCTGGAAATGCTGGGGCTGGAGGAAGAGCCCCTGGTGCCAGTAAATCGGTTTCAGGGATTTCATGATAGTCTGTCTCCTCCTCTTAGGGGCCGGATCCCGGGAGCCGGCCCGTGGGCCGGGTTCTGTTTTTTGCCGGGGGCCTGTTTTCTGTGTTCGGGTTTCAGCATGTTCACCCCCAGAAGGTGGCGGCTTCCGAGGAGGATCTGGATCACGGCCGGGGCCGGCCGGTCATGGGTGCTCCGGAAGATGAAGCCCGACCGGGTCACCTTGACCGGAAGGGGACGGAGGAGAATGTCCGTCTTCGGGCTGTAGTCCGAATATCCCGCAATCACCCCCACATACCGCGCGTGTCGCAACCGGTCGACGGTCAGGTCCCCCGAAGCGCCGGGAGGAACCACGAACCGGCGGACCTCGAGGATCCCGGGTCCGCCGCGGCCGGCCGCCAGCGTCTCCATGGCCCGGTCCGGATTCTCCGCGAGAGGAAGGAGTCCGTTCGGATCCCGGAGCTGGAGGATTCCCACCACCAGGGTATGGGCCCGCCCGTCGGAGCGATTCAGGGATTTGTCCGCCCGGACCCGGATCGTCACCGCCCGCTTTTCGAAGGACCAGTGGACCTTCTGCCGGAGGCGGTCGTCGGGAGAGGTCTCGATCCGCACCGAACTGCAGGCGGACATGAGAAACGCAGCCAAAAGAAGCCCCGCCCTTCCGGCCAGTCTAAGTGTCAACGTCGGCAATGTCCCGCTCCTTATCCAATGGAGGTCTATGGCGCCAGGAGGAGGACCGACACCTGGCTCGGGACCAGGCAGACCCCCGGGGCGTTGATTCCGTTCTGGAGCGTGGGGGAGGTCAGCCGGGTGGCCGGCGCTCCGCCGACCAGGACAGTGTTGGCCCCGTCGAGGCACATCCGGCTTCCCATCATCTCCTGGGAGACCACTCCTCCGAGGACGCCGGCCTCGTCCCCCTGCGTGAGCGGCACCTCGGTCATGAGGTTGTGGGCGGGGGCCCCTCCGAAGAGGACGTTGGGAACGGGTGG
>JAJZGM010000058.1 GCA_021828525.1 Nitrospirota bacterium
CGGACGGAACGGACACAGGAGAAAATGGTGTCCAGAAGGAAGTTGTCTTAATGCTTGATATTGTTGGAGCGGGATATGGGATTCGAACCCACGACCTTCAGCTTGGGAAGCTGACACTCTACCGCTGAGTTAATCCCGCCCGAAGGGTATACATCGCTTTTATACCATAGAAACCTCCCTGTCTCAATCCCCCATGGGTAAACCAAAGGAGAGAGAGCCCCCTCCGACAAAACCGATGATCTCGACGGCATCCCCCTCCCGGAGGAGGGTCTTGTCCCAGTCCTTTTTCGAAAGGATCGTCATGTTGACCTCGCACACCACCGGACGGTCGAGAAAACCCATCTCCCCGACAAGCGACTGAAGGGTCGCTCCCTCCTCGACCGGCCTTTTTTCCCCGTTCACGGTGATTGACGGCATAGGTTTCTCCCATCTACATTTTTTATTTTTCCTGTATTATACTGTAAAATTGTTCGGGAGGACCATCCAGCTTCGTGCAAGAGTTCGGGATCACAGACGGGACAGGCCATGATCGACACGCGCATCCAACGTTATTTTCTTCTGGGTCAGATCGCCCTGGTCTCTGCCACCTCCTACATGGCCGCCGATGCCGTGGACGAGACGATCCGGGACCGGATCTCGGGAGGATTCGCCATTCCGGAGGTCCATGGCATGATGGTCCGTCCCAGGACCAGCCTTCCGACAGCCGGGGACATCGCCTCGATCGCCCGGGGAAATCTCTTCGATCCCTCCCGACGGGGACGTTCGGTCGCCCTTCCTGGAGACCTTGACCTTGGTTCGGGGCCAGAAGACAAGGGTCTTCGTGACAGTTCGGGATCGGTGGTGGCGGTGGGAAGCTGGAAGGATCAGAAAAATCTTCCGCTCCTTCGCCCGGACTCACTGAAGTTGCGCCTGGTGGGGACGCTGATGGGATCCGGGACCCTGTCGGGAGCCGTTCTCGAAGACACCGCCAAAAAGACCCAGAAGTTTTACCACGTCAACGATGCGGTAATCCCCGGAAAGGTCAGCCTGGCCCATGTCCAGAAAGCCTCGGTGATCCTGAAGGTTGGCAACTCCTACGGAATCCTGAAGGCCAGGTTCACGGCCGAGGACGACGGAGGGCAGGCCGTGGCGGTAGGCGGGACCTCCTCTCCTCACGGCATCCGGAAGCTTGATTCCAACCACTGGCTCATCGAGGCCCGGGCCGTCCATTCGGCGGTCAGAAACCTGAACCAGCTCATGATGCAGGCCCGGGCCGTCCCCAACATGGTGGGGGGAAAGCCTAACGGCTTCCGGATCGTGGAGATCCAGCCGGGAAGTCTTTACCAGGAAGTGGGCCTCCTGCCGGGAGACGTGATCGAATCGATCAACGGCATGTCGATGAACGATCCCCAGAACTTCATGAAGGCCCTTTCGACCCTGGGGACGGCAACCGAGGTCAGCATCGATCTCGTTCGTAACGGAGCCCCCCAGACCTTCAACTACCAGGTCCAGTGACCCTCACTCTATCAGGCGGGGCCCTGCGCCTCCCCGGAACAGGATTCTTGGCTTGATCAAAGATATTCGTTGTCCCGATCGGTCCTCATCCTTTGGAAGAAGAGGGTTTCTGCGTCTTCTCGGAGCCCCTCTCCTCTCCCTGGGATTGGCCGTCTGTCCCATTTTCGCAATCGCGGCCGGGCCCCCGGCCCCTTCCCCGCTTGCTGTCCCGGCTCCGGTCCAGAAGGTCTCCATGAACTTCCGGAACGTCGACGTCTCCGTCCTCGTCCGATTCATGAGCGAGCTTCTGAACAAGAACATCGTAATGGACGAACGGGTCAAGGGGAAGCTGACCATCCTCTCCCCCACCGAAGTCTCCGTCCCCGATGCCTTCCGGATCTTTTCCGATGCTCTGCGCATGAAAGGATTCGAAACCGTCTCCAAGGGGGGGATGATCTATATCGTTCCGGAAACCCAGGCCCCCCCCAACCGGGAGATGTTCCTCTACACTCTTGAGAACACCTCCGCCAAGTCGGTCGCCAAGACCGTCAATGCCATCCTCTCCAAGGGATTTGCCCCCAAACCGGCAGGCGGTGTCCGGGAAGGGGGATTCGAGGGACCGATCCAGATCGTCTCCGACAAGGGATCGAACAGTCTCATCATCTCGGCCACCGCCCATGACTACGATCTTCTGAAGCCCATCATCCATTCCCTCGATGCCCAGCCCGGTGAGGTTTATGTCAAGGCCTCGCTCATCGAAATATCGACAGACAAGCTGAACAACATCCAGGTCAACATTTTGAGCGGCGTCCTCGGGGCCAACAACGCGGGGCTGGTCGGGCTCACCGATTACGGCATGCTGGGAGGCATCATCAACGGCGCCACCGGGGCCTCATCGTTAAGCGGGACCACCGGATCGGCCGGATCTCTGGGCGTCATCTCGGGAGCGGCCGGAGCGGCCCAGTCCCTCTCGGGCCTCAACGGTCTCGTGGCCGGTGTCCTGACCGGAGGAACCTTCAATTACAATGGCGTCAGCTATCCCAATGTGGGCGCTCTCCTGAACGCCCTCGAAACTTTTTCCGACGTCCGGACACTCTCCACGCCCGAGATTCTTGCGACAGACGGGGTCAAGGCCAAGATCACGATCGGCGAGGACGTTCCTTTCATCACCGGCCAGAGCCAGACGGTCGGTGGCAACGTCATGACCATGATCCAGCGCCAGAACGTGGGAATCACCCTCGAGATCACCCCCCACATCCTCTCGCACCGCCGCGTCCGTCTTGACGTCAAACAGGAGGTCTCGGCCCTCACCAATGCCTCCCAGGTCATCGGGACGATCGCCGTGGGACCGACCACCACAAAACGGGCCGCCAAGACAAATCTGACCGTCTCATCGGGACAGACGGTGGTGATCGGAGGACTGATCTCCAAGGAAACGAGCATCAACGACCAGGGGATCCCCTTTCTCTCCGAAATTCCGGTTCTCGGCTATCTTTTTTCCAACACCAACCACGAAAAGAAGCGGGACGATCTCCTGATCTTTCTGACTCCCTACGTCATCCGGAGCTCCGAAGACCTGGCCGTGGTCAAGCATGATGCCCCGAATCTCCTGAAAAAATTCGCCAGGACCAACCATCTCGTCCAGAATCTGATTCTCGACCGGAAGACCACCTCCTTTTCGAGCGACCAGTTCCTGCGTACCGTCGATGTCCCCGGAGAGCCGGGGGCCCCGGAATAGGTCTCCCTATGTCCACAGACGCCGTCTCGATTCTCAGGTCTCTCCAGGCGGCCCGAACCACGGATGGAGGCTTCGAAGAGGCGGTGACCTCTGCCGGCTTCTCCCCCGAGACTCTCTGGAAGGAATGGGCCACCGCCCAGGGATACGACTACCGCACCTCGGTTCCCCCGGACGAGCTTGACCCGACCCTGATCCCCCGGATCCCCATTTCCTTCTGCAAGGCCCACCTGCTTCTTCCTCTCTCCCTTTCACAAGAACCGGAGGGAAAGATCCTGTCCGTTCTCTGCGGGGGACCGGCCTCCTTCCGGTCCCTGGAATCCCTTCGCCTTCTGATTCACACCGGAGGAGACCCGCCGGCCCTGAAGCCGGTCCTCATCCCCCAGAACGCCCTCTATGCCCTCATCAACACGGCCTATGAGCGCTTCGGACAGATGGAGACCGGACAGATCCTCGACTCGGCCGAGGAAGAGACGGACACCTTTTCTGACCTTTTATCCATCCAGGAAACAGTCGATCTTCTCGATGCCCGGGACGACGCTCCCATCATCCGCCTTGCCAACTCGATTCTCTCCCAGGCCGTCCGCCAGAAGGCCTCCGACATCCACCTTGAGCCCTTCGAGGAGGAGGTCAAGGTCCGCTACCGTCTTGACGGGGTTCTCTACAATGTCCTGTCCATTCCCCAGAAGCTCAAGGCGGGGACCATCTCCCGGTTCAAGCTGATGGCCAACCTGAACATCGCCGAGAAACGCCTCCCCCAGGACGGGCGCATCCGGATCCGGGCGGCGGGACGGGACGTCGACATCCGGGTCTCCACCATCCCGGTGCGCCATGGAGAACGGGTTGTGCTCCGGATTCTGGAACAGGGGACCCTTCTGCTCCCCCTTTCGGAGATCGGTTTCGCCCCCGAAGATCTCTCCCAGGTCAACCGCCTCATCACCCTCACCAGCGGGATCATCCTGGTCACCGGGCCGACTGGCGCCGGAAAGACCACGACCCTCTACGCCATTCTGAACACCATCAACAGCCCGGACAAGAACATCATCACCATCGAGGATCCGGTCGAGTACCAGCTCAGGGGAATCGGACAGATCCAGGTCAATCCAAGGATTTCCCTCACCTTCGCCTCGGGGCTCCGCTCCATCCTCCGCCAGGACCCGGACGTCATCCTGATCGGAGAAATCCGGGACACGGAAACGGCGGAAATTGCCATTCAGGCCTCCCTCACGGGCCATCTGGTCTTTTCGACCCTCCATACCAACGATGCCCCTTCGGCCATGACACGGCTCCTCGATATGGGGGTCGAACCCTTCCTCATCTCCACATCGGTCCGGGCGGTGCTGGCCCAGCGTCTCGTCCGGCGCATCTGCCCGTCCTGTCGGACCCCCTACAGGCCCACCCAGGATGAACTCTCCCGCCTGGGGATCATTCCCGATTCCCTGCCCGGAGGAACCCTGTTCCGGGGCGGGGGATGCCCGTCCTGCCTTGAAACGGGATACAAGGGACGACAGGGCATCTACGAGCTCTTTGTCCTCGACGATGAAATCGCCCATCTTGTCAACACCAGGGAGGATGCGGCCACCATCCGGGAGGCGGGACGGAAAAAGGGAATGAGGACCCTGATCGATGACGGACGACGCAAGGTCCTCGAGGGGGTCACCACCATCGAGGAGGTCCTCCGGGTGGCCCAGAGCGAGATCGCCACCGACTAACTTAGGGAGTGAGCTCCGTGCCCGTCTGGAACTACTCCGGCATCCGTGGAAATGGCGAACGGACCCGGGGCCTCATCGATGCCGACAGCCTCCAGTCCGCCCGGCAGAAGCTCAAGAAGGAAGGCATTCTTCCTGTCTCCCTGGAGCTCCATTCCCGGGAGGAGGAGGTCCGGACCCCGGGATCTCCCTCCGGAAGAGGAGGTCTTTCGGGGCGGGACCTCGCAACATTCACCCGCCAGCTCTCCATTCTCGTGGGAGCCGGGGTCCCCATCGTCGAAGCCCTGGGAGCCATCCTCGACCAGGGGGGGGACACCGCCCCGGCCCGGGTCGCCTCCCAGATCCGTGACAGGGTCAAGGAAGGCCGGTCGCTTTCGGTCGCCATGGGAGCCCTCCCGGGAATCTTTTCTCCCATCTACCTCAATATGGTCCGGGCAGGGGAGGAGTCGGGAACCCTCGAGATCATGCTGAACCGGCTTGCGGACCTCCTGGAGAAACAGAGCAATACCCGCAGGAAGGTCATGGGCTCCCTCTTCTATCCGGTCATGCTCCTGGGAGTGGGGGTCATGATGGTCATCTTCCTCCTGATCGTCGTCATGCCCCGCATCACCTCCATCTTCGAGGGACTCAAGGCCACCCTCCCCCTTCCGACCCGCATTCTCATGGGAAGCTCCGCCTGGCTCAGAAGCCATCTTCTCTCCACCGGACTGTCCGCTCTGGCAGGCATTTTCATTCTTGTGCGGTTCGTCCGGACCCGCCGGGCCACCCTCGACCGTTGGGCGCTCCGCCTCCCCCGGATCGGCCAACTGATCCTCGCCACCCAGGTGGCCCGTTTTGCCCGCACCCTGGGAGTCCTTCTCTCTTCAGGAACCCCTCTCCAGAAGGCGATGGAGGTTTCGGAGGCGGTGGTGACCAGCGGTCCGGTCCGGGAGGCGGTGGCCCGCGCCCGGGGAGACCTGGCCGAAGGGCTTTCCCTCTCCCGGAGCCTGAGGGAGACGAAGGTCTTTCCTCTCCTGGCCGTCCACATGATCGCCGTGGGAGAGCGCTCCGGCAAACTCGAGGATCTGCTCATGAGGCTTGCCGAAGGATACGAGCAGGAGGTGGACCAGACCATCGGGACGCTGACATCCCTCATCGAACCGGTTATGATACTGTTCATCGGAGGAATCGTCCTCTTCATGGTCATGTCCGTCCTGCTCCCGATCTTCGAGATGAGCCAGGCAGTCCAGTAACTTTCCCCTCCGGAGGTCCGGAATGCTCCCTTGTCTCTCCTTTCAGATCAAAAATCGCCGTTTCTCCTCACGAAGTGACAGGGGATTCACGCTGATCGAGATCATGGTCGTCATCTTCATCATTGCCCTTCTCGCGGCCCTCGTCGTCCCGAAGATCATCGGACGGACGGAAGAGGCCAAGAAGACAGCTGCCATGACCCAGATCCGCGAGTTCGAAAATGCGCTGTCGCTCTACCATCTCGACAACGGCTCCTATCCCACCACCGAACAGGGACTCGAGGCTCTGGTCAAGAAGCCGACCATCCCCCCGGAACCCAACAACTACAAGGCGGGAGGATACATCTCCAAGATTCCCAAGGATCCCTGGAGTCATCCCTACGTCTACCTCTCTCCCGGAACCCACGGGGAGTTCGACATCATGTCCTACGGAGCCGACGGAGCCAGGGGGGGCAAGGGAAACAATCAGGACATCGTCTCCTGGGATCTTGAAAAGTAACAAATCGATTATGGATATCTCTTGTGTTTTATGGTAAAATGATTTCGTTAAGCTTTATGAGATATCGGCCAGAAATCCGGAGCATGGACAGGTGAAGGGATTCCTCTCAAGACTTCGCGGGGTAAAAAGTTTTCTTCCCTCTCGCCTTGGGGGAGAAAAAGAGGACCGGGCTCTTCCGGAACGCCGCCCCTCTCCCCTTTCTCCAACACGGATCCTTTTTCTCGGGGCCGTGGGGGGCGCAGTCTTCTTATACACTCTCTTGCAAGGCTTTCCCCATCGCCAGACCGCCCGATTCCTGCTCCGGGAAGTCTCCAAAACCGGAGGGGTCGCAATCGAGGCACGCGAGGCGCGTTTCGACTTTCCGGCCGGCTTTGAATACGGCGATCTCGACCTTACAGCCCCCACGCCGGATGGCCCCGCAAGCCTCAGGATCGAGAAGGCATCAGCCCATCTTGAACTTTCGAGCCTTCTCAAGAGGAAACCCCGCTTCAACTTCCGCCTCCGGGCCTACGGAGGGGAATTCGACGGTCTTCTGCGCCATCTTCCGAAACGTCGGAACCATCTCCGGGGATCGACCACCAAACCCCTCGACCTTGGACTGACCCGTCCCCTTCTCCATCAGGATCTTTCGGGGGCTATGTCGCTGAAAACCGACTATACATGGCAG
>JAJZGM010000059.1 GCA_021828525.1 Nitrospirota bacterium
ATTTCTTGTCAGTAAAACATTTGCCGACAAGGTCTTCTTTGCCAACTCGGGCACGGAGGTGGTGGAGGCGGCCATCAAGCTTGCCCGCCGTTTTGGAGCTAAGACCGGCAGGTTTGGCCTCATGGGGCTGGAGGGCAGTTTTCACGGGAGGACTCTGGGAGCCCTGACGCTGACAGGCCAGAAAAAGATCCGGGAGGGGATCGGCCCTCTTCCGGAGGGATTCGACTGGGGGCCGTTCAACGACTTCGAGGGAGTCGTCAGGAAGGTGACCCCGGAGACGGTCGCCATCTTCGTGGAGCCGGTCCAGGGGGAGGGGGGGGTCATTCCCGCCGATCCCGCCTTCCTTCGTGATCTCCGGCGGTTCACGCGGGAAAGGGACATCCTTCTTGTCTTCGACGAGATCCAGACAGGAATCGGCCGGACCGGAACCCTTTTTGCCTATGAATCCTACGATGTCGTTCCCGATATTCTCCTCTCGGCCAAGGCCCTTGGCGGCGGACTTCCTCTCGGGGCCCTCCTGACCACCACTCCTCTTGCAGAATTTCTTCCTCCCGGATCCCACGGATCGACCTTCGGGGGCAATCCCCTGGCCTGCGCAGCGGGTCTCGCTGTTCTCGAGGCCCTTTACGAAGAGGGGTATCTTCCGGAGGGAGGACAGCGGATCGCCGAAAATCTCTGGGAAGAGCTGGTCTCCCTGAAAGATCTTCATCCGGCCTGGATCCGGGAGGTCCGGGGTCGGGGGATGATGATCGGGCTCGTGCTCCCCGGCAGGGCAGTCGAGGTCAAGGACCGCTTTCTCCGGGAAAAGATTCTGGTCAATGCGACGGGTCCGGAGGTGATCCGTCTTCTTCCCCCCGTCAATCTCTCCCTGGAGGAAATCGCCACATTCATCCAGTCTGCGGACCGCATTTTTTCATCCATGGGAAAACCCGGAGGTTCATGATCTTGAAAAAAAGCCAGCATCGCTCCTTTCTGACTCTCCTCGAGCGGACTCCCCGCGAGTTGCGGACCATCATGGACCTTGCCAAGCGGATCGATGCCGATCCGGACGGATTCCGGATGCCGCTCGCATGGAAGACCGTTGGTCTTCTCTTCGAGAAGAGCTCGACACGGACGCGACTCTCCTTTGAGGCAGGAATCCGCCAGCTTGGCGGTGGAAGCCTGTTCCTGGGGGGAGACATCCAGCTCGCGAGGGGGGAGACGATCGAGGATACGGCCCGGGTCATGAGCGCCTTTCTCGATATGCTGGTCATCCGGACCTTTGGCCACGACCGGATCGAAGCCTTTTCCGCCGCGGCAGCGATCCCGGTCATCAACGGCCTGACCGACGGCCATCACCCCTGCCAGGCTCTGTCCGACTTCTATTTCATGGAAACGGTCTTCGGATCCCTTCCCGGACTCCGATTGACCTATGTGGGGGACGGAAACAACATGGCGCGATCCCTGGCCGAAGGGGCCGCGCTTCTGGGGGTCCATCTGACCCTGGCCTCTCCTCCCGACTATTCCCTTCCGGAGACCGAGGTGGCAGGTCTCGACCGGATTGCGAGGAACGCAGGAGGCAGTGTCACGACCTTGTCGGACCCGGTCGAGGCCTCAAGAGGAGCAAAGGTTCTCTACACCGATGTCTGGACAAGCATGGGCCAGGAAGCAGAGTCGGCCATCCGGGAAAAGGCCTTCCGGGGATACTGCATCGACCGGAACCTTGTGGGGCTTGCCGATCCGGAAGTGATCGTCATGCACTGTCTTCCGGCTTATCGGGGAAAGGAAATCACCGCGGAGGTCATTGACGGACCCCGCTCGCGGGTCTTCGAGCAGGCAGCCGCCCGGCTTCCTCTCCAGAAGGCAATCATGATGTTCTGCATGGGAAGGGAGCAGTAGGAATGGAACAGAAAAAGAAAGAGGGGAAGGACCGGCCCTCCCGGGTTGTCCTGGCCTACTCGGGGGGACTCGACACATCTGTGGCGATCGTCTGGCTCAAGGAGACCTACGGGTGCGAAGTGGTCTGCTACTGCGCCGACCTGGGGCAGGGAGAGGACCTTTCCGCCGTGTCGGAAAAGGCCCGGAAAAGCGGGGCCTCCGATGTGGTCGTGGTCGACCTCCGGGAGATCTTTGTGCGTGATTATATCTTCCCGATGATCCAGGCGGGGGCCGTCTACGAGGACGGCTATCTTCTGGGAACCTCCATCGCCCGGCCGCTGATCGCCAAGGTCCAGATGGAGATTGCCCGGGAGAGGGGGGCCGATGCGGTGGCCCACGGGGCGACCGGGAAGGGGAACGATCAGGTGCGCTTCGAGCTTGCCTACTATTACTTCAATCCGCGGATCCGGATCCTGGCCCCCTGGAGGCTCTGGGATTTCACCAGCCGCTCCGAACTTATCAACTATTCGAAAAAGCATAATATTCCGGTGACGGCCACCCTCGAGAAACCCTACAGCGTGGACCGGAACCTCTTCCATACGAGCTACGAGGGGGGAATTCTCGAAGATCCCTGGGTGGCACCTCCGGAGGAGATCTTCCAGCTGACACGGGATCCCCGGACCGCGCCCGACGAACCGGAGGAGGTGACGGTCTCCTTTGAAAAAGGGGTTCCGATCGCCATCAACGGTGCCCTTCTCTCTCCGCTTGATCTCATGGAGAAGGCGAACAGCCTGGGGGCGCTTCACGGAATCGGCCGGATAGACCTCGTGGAAAGCCGTTTCGTCGGCATGAAGTCCCGGGGCGTCTACGAGACACCGGGAGGGACCCTCCTTCACGCTGCCCACAGGGCGCTCGAAACGCTGACGCTCGACCGGGAGCTCCTCTCCATGAAGGCCCAGTACATGCCCCAGTACGCACGAATGATCTACAACGGGTTCTGGTTTTCTCCGGAGCGGCTGGCTCTGGCCGATCTGATCGCCTCCACCCAGCACCGGGTGACGGGGGATGTCCGGCTCCTTCTGTTCAAGGGTGGACTCCGTGTCATGGGGAGGCGCTCCCCCTATTCCCTCTACCGGAAGGATCTGGCCACGTTCGAGACGGACAGTGTTTATCGCCAGGCCGACGCGGACGGCTTCATCCGGATCCAGGCCCTCCGCCTCAAGCTCTTTTCCGACCAGGAAGGAACCTCCCTGTGAGCGTGGAAGAGTCGGGGGAGCTTCCGGGAAAGCCCTGGGGTGGACGCTTTTCGGAGCCGACCGACCGGGATGTGGAAGCCTTCACCGAATCGATTTCCTTCGACCGGCGCCTCTATCGGGAAGACATCGAAGGATCGAGAGCCCATGCCCGCATGCTCCGGCGGATCGGCCTCCTGACGGAGGAGGAGCTTGAACAGATCCTCTCTGGCCTCGACAAGGTGGCGGCTGAGTGTGCCGACGGATCCCTTCCCCTCCGGATCGAATGGGAGGACATCCACATGCATGTGGAGAAGCGGCTGGTCCACCATGCCGGACCGGCCGGTCTCAAGATCCATACCGCCCGGAGCCGGAACGACCAGGTGGCCACAGATCTCAGGCTCTATGTCCGTCGGGAGGCCGGGGAACTCTCGAAATCCGTGGAGGCCCTTCTTCGGAGGATCCTGCTTCGGGCACTGGAATACCGGAACCTTCTTCTCCCCGGCTACACCCACACCCAGCAGGCCCAGCCCATCTCGGGGGGGTATTATTTCGGGGCCTATGCGGAACGTTTTCTCCGGGACAGAAGCCGGCTTCTGTCCGTGATCGAGAATACGAACCTCTCCCCTCTGGGTTCGGGGGCCCTGGCCGGGTCCACCCTTCCGATCGACCGGGAGGGGGTGGCCAGGGAGCTGGGATTTTCCGGAGTGACCCAGAACGGTCTTGACGCGGTCGGGGACAGGGATTTTGTGGCAGACCTTCTCCATGCCCTCTCCCTTCTGATGGTCCACCTGTCCGGATGGGCCGAGGAGTGGGTTCTCTGGTCGACGCGCGAATTCGGCCTGATCCGCCTCCCCGACCGCCTCCTGACCGGCTCCTCGATGATGCCCCAGAAAAAGAACCCGGACATCCTCGAGCTCATCCGGGGCAAGACCGGCCGGGTTTTCTCCGACTACGGAGGGCTTCTGGTGCTCCTCAAGGGTCTCCCCCTTTCCTACAACCGGGACCTCCAGGAGGACAAGACATTTCTTTTCGATGCCATCGACCAGACGAAGGCCTGCCTCGCCATGATGAGCCTGGCTGTCGAAGGGATGCGCTTCGCAGAGGACCGGGTGGCGGAAGTCCTGAAGGGAACCGAGCTTTTGGCAACCGACATCGCCGAAGACCTTGTCCGTTTCGGGATGCCCTTCCGGGAGGCCCATGCCATCGTGGGCAGGATCGTCGCCCTGGCCGCCCGGAAAGAAGTTCCCCTCGAACAGCTCTCGGATGAAGACTTTCAGTCCTTTTCCGACCGTTTTCCCAAAGGTTACGCGGGAACCCTTTCGCTTTGGGGTTCGGTCGAGCGCCGGTCCCATGCGGGAGGTCCGGCCCCCCGCACCGTCTCCCGAAGGATCGAGGCGATCTGGAAGGATCTCTTCGGGGAGGAGCCGATGCCCGGGGGTCCCCTGCGATGAAAAGAGGGGCTCCGGGGACTCTTCTGCGGGCGACCCTCCTTTCGGGGATCCTGATACTGCCGGCCTGCGGAATCCAGGGCATGCCGATCCCTCCTGAACGGGTTCCCCCGGAGACCGCTCCCCCCAATCCGGCGGCAACGGCTTCCCCGTCCGGCAAGAACCAGACCGGAGGGAGACCCTCTTCGGGAAATCAGGAAGGGGAGAAGGGGGGAGAGGAAGGACCTTCCTCCTCCCAGGGCGGGAGCGGCGAGGTTCCGGAGGGAGGCTTTCCGGATGAAGGAGGCGGTCCGTAGGCCTTCGGGGCCCGGACCAAAGCGCCCCTTCCACAGGAATCCCTCTTTAGAAAAGGAGCGGGGCTCCCCCCCGATTTGGGTTGTGGTAAAATCCTTCTTCCCCGGAAGGAGGGGTCAAGGGTGTCGGTGGGACCCCCTTGCGTTTATAGGACTGGGATCAACGATTTCGGGAGAACAGAAGCGTGGAGACATTTCACTACAAGAACGACCGGCTCATGGTGGAAAACCTTCCGGTCGAAGAGATTGTCGCAAAGGAAGGTTCACCCCTCTATATCTATAGCCGGGCGGCCCTGGTCGACCGGATCTCGGCCTATCGGGAGGCCTTTGCCGGCCATCCCGCCCTCGTGGCCTATGCGATGAAGGCCAACGGCAATCTGGCCATCCTCTCCCTTTTGGGGAGCCAGGGCGCGGGGATCGACGTCGTCTCCGGTGGCGAGCTCTTCCGGGCCAGGAAGGCGGGGATCCCCGGGGACCGGATCGTCTTTGCCGGCGTAGGAAAGACCGAGGATGAAATCGCCTATGCCCTGAAGGAAGGAATCCTGATGTTCAATGTGGAGAGCCAGGCCGAGCTCGACCATATCAGCGCCGTGGCCGTCCGGATGGGGACACGCGCTCCGGTGGCCCTCCGCGTCAATCCCGATGTGGATCCCAAGACCCATCCGTACATCTCGACGGGCATGAAGAAGTCCAAGTTCGGGATCCCGGTGGAGGTCGCCGTGGCCGAGTACCGGAGGGCCGCGACTCTTCCCGGGATCCGTATTGTCGGAATCCATCAGCACATCGGCTCGCAGCTCACCGAGATTGCCCCCTTCCGGGATGCCTTCGACCGCCTTCTGGCCTTTTACGGGGAGCTCAGGAAGGCGGGGGTTGCCGTCACCCATCTCGACCTGGGGGGAGGACTCGGCATCCGTTACCGGAATGAGGCTCCGCCGACTCCGAAGGACCTGGCCGACCTGGTTCTTCCCAGGGTTCGCGATCTCGGTGTGACTCTGGTTCTTGAGCCCGGCCGCTCGATCGTCGGGAACGCGGGCATCCTCGTGACGAAGGTTCTCTACAGGAAGCAGACGGCCGTCAAGACCTTCTTCATCGGGGATGCCGGTATGAACGACCTTTTGCGGCCCTCCCTCTACGGGGCCCATCATGATCTTCTTCCTGTGTTCCGGACCGGCAGGCCGGAGGTGAAGGGAGATCTGGTAGGGCCCATCTGCGAAACGGGAGACTTCCTGGCGACCGACCGGGAGATGCCGGAGTTCGCTGCCGGAGACCTCATCGCCGTGATGAGCGCGGGGGCCTACGGATTTTCGATGGCCTCGAACTACAATGCCCGGCCACGTCCGGCCGAAGTGCTCGTCGATGGCGACACCTACCGGGTCATCCGGGACCGGGAGAGCTTCGAGGACCTTGTGAGGGGTGAACGGGTTTGACTCCGGCCGGCATTGAAGATCCCCCCGGGGATCCGGAGGAAGAGGAGACACCGCTCGCGCCACACCGCAAGGAAGGGAAGGGCTGCTTTCTCCTTCTGATCATCCTGTCGGCGATTCCGGTGGTCTTTTTCCTCCTGACCTTCCTCGGGGGCAACTACCTGACCTATGTTTACATGCGTTACTTTGCCGTCGACCGGGGACTTTCCGAACGGCGTCCACCCGAAGTGGGTATGGCAGAGTTCCGGCAGGACATCCGGATCCTTGATCTCTTTTACGATGCGGGGAATGCCGGGAAGATTCCCGGTCGCGACGTGGTGAACCTCTCCTCAGAGCTCAAGGAGATGCTGTCCTACCCCGGCCCGGTCCGTCCGGAGGTGTTGCGTCTGGTGGTTGGACATGCCAGGGAGGTCATGCAACAATACCATATTGGCCCGATCAAGAAGAGGGACCGGTAGCTCGTCCGGCCCCCGAAGACTGAGAGCGTGGGAGGGGTAACGTTGTTTTCCGGTTCGATGGTGGCCTTGGTCACACCTTTTTTCAAGGACCAGGAGGGACGGGGAGGGGCCCTGGACGAAAAGGCCCTTCGCCGTCTGGTGGACTTTCATGTCCGGGAAGGGACGCGAGTTATCGTTCCTGTCGGCACGACGGGTGAATCGGCGACGCTCACCCACGAGGAGCACGAGCGGGTCATCCGGATCGTCGTCGAACAGGCGGCGGGACGGGTTCTGGTCATGGCCGGAACAGGATCGAACAGCACCGCCGAGGCGATCGCCCTGACCCGGGCGGCAAAGGAAATCGGTGCCGACGGGGCCCTGGTCATCACTCCCTATTACAATCGCCCGACCCAGGAAGGTCTCGTCCGCCATTATGAAGCCCTGGCGTCCCGAGTCGAGTTTCCCATGGTGATCTACAATGTTCCGGCCCGCACGGGAGTCAACATGCTTCCCGAAACAGATCGGA
>JAJZGM010000060.1 GCA_021828525.1 Nitrospirota bacterium
CGTCTTCAATCCCGACTGGGTCTCGCGGGTGGATCTTCTCGCCGGGATCTCAAGGGGAATCAAAAAAGGGCTAGAAGTCCTGGGAGGGCTTGTGTTCCTGGGTTTTGGCCTCTACTGGGCACGGGTGTCCCTTCTCCTCTGGTCTCATCTTTTTCCCGCAACCGCTCTCTCCGGGAGAAGAGAACCCTCTGGCCCGCGAAGCCCCCTGTTCCAGAGGGAAAGTGAAGGCCAGGATCTTCCCGTTCCCGGGACTGAGGAAAAGGAGGGTGGACATTCTTCCGCATTTCTGCGCATACCCTTTGCTGGAGTGTGGGGGGCCCTTGCAGCTTCAGTGGCGGTTTTCCTGGCATGGAGCCTCCGCGCCTTCCTTTACCCCGGACCAGAGAACCCCTTCATGGCTGGAGCCATGGGGTCTCTCCCCCTGGCCAAGAATCTCTGGATTCTCTTTCCCGCCCTCTGCGCAGGGGTGGGGATCGTGGGCGGAATTCTCTACCTTCTTCTTCCCTTTCCCGCCGGGAAAAGGGACCTTTTTCGACCGTGACGCGGAAATCCCTGACCGTCAACCCCCTTTTGATAAGAGGGCTTTCCTGGGCAGCGTCTCTCTTTTTCCTGTTTCTCCTCCTCTCTCCTGATGACTGGCTGGCCAGGGACGAGGCCTTGGGGGCCTCCTCTCCCTCGATTCATGCCATCGAAAAAAAACTTGAAGCCCGGGAACGGGAGATGCGGGAGCTGAAATCCCGGCTCCAGAAGAACAAGGCGCGTCTGAGACGATACAAGGGAAGACGCCTGAAGTTGAAGGTCAGGATCCTGAAACTCCGAGTTTCTCTGGAATCCTTTCATCTCCAGGTCGAGAGGCTCCAGATCAGGGAAATACAGGACCGCCAGGCCATCAAAAGCCTCGACCGGGCCATGGCCCGTCTCGGGGTGGTCGTCAGTGCGGATCTTCGTCAGAAAGACTCCCTCGAGTCCCGCCTCCTTCTCCGGACAGCGGAAGTCTCCCTTTCCCGCCTTGACGGAACGGATATCCAGCCCGAGACCATCCTTCGTTCCAATATTCTTTCCGACCAGACACATCACCTCGAAACTCTTCTTCATGACTACCGCAACAAGGAAGATCGCCTGAAGCTCAGCAGGGACCAGCTTAAGACCCTCCAGAATCATGAAAAGAGACTTCTGAAAAGTCGGGAAAAAGAGGAATCCCGCCTCAAGAAGAAAATGTCCGGAATAGAGCTGGAAATCACCCGGCTGAAACAAAAGGAAATGGACATTGCAAAGGACAATCGGTCCATTCTGAAGCGCCGACGCAAGCTGATGAACCTGATCGTCCGCCTTGAGCGAATGAGGCGTCTGAGCCATCGGCATGAAATCTTTTCACACCCTCCGGTCCCGGGGCATACAATGTTCATGTGGCCGGTCCGGGGAAAAATCGTCGAGAAATACGGAACCTTTCACGATGGGATCGATATCGCTGCCCCGGTCGGTTCCCGCGTCCACGCGGCCTGGCGGGGCAAGGTTCTCTTTGCCCGCGCCTATTCAGGCTATGGTCGACTCGTCATCCTGGCCCATGGAGACCATCTCTATACGCTTTACGGGCATCTTGACCATATTTTTGCGAGGGAGGGCCAGCCGGTTCCCGAAGGGGGAATCATCGGGACGGTCGGTCGCGGAGGGACCCGAGGGCAGTCAACCCTCTTTTTCGGGGTGACACGACGGGGAAAGCCCATGAGTCCTATGGGATTCCTTGCACGATGAGACCTTCCTCTCCTCCCGATGAGGGATGGCGTGGTTGTAAAGCCGGTCAATGCATGATATTCTGAAATCACGATTTGTTGATGTTGTTCGGACTTTGAAGGAATCCCGGGCCCCGGCCAGGGGTGATCGGGAGTACCAAAATTAAAAGGATGTCTATGCGTTTTTCTGGATTTAAGAAGGGATCGGGACGATCGGGCTGGGCGTTGATCATGAAAACTGGGAACATCATTCTCTTGCTTGCTGTCGGCATTTTGGTTGGTGGTGTGGGCCATGCCGTTCTGGCGGATGGGGGAACGGACAAAAGCCTCAAGATTTTCTCCATGGTCTATGCCTTGATCCAAAACGACTACGTCGACAAGATCCCGGCCCAGCCGGTCCTTGACAGCGCAATCCGGGGAATGGTGGCCTCCCTGGATCCGCACTCTGAATATATGACCCCGCAGGAATACCATGACCTCGAAATCAATACCCAGGGTCGTTTCGGAGGCGTCGGCATCAAGATCACCACGGAGGGGAACCATATTTTAGTCCAGGCCCCGATTGACGACTCGCCGGCCTTCCGGGCGGGGATCAAGTCCGGAGACGAGATTACGCGGGTGAACGGGGTGAGCACGGCCTCTCTCGGTCTGGCAAAGGCTGTCCGGACAATGAGGGGACGACCCGGAACCCATGTAGTCCTCACCATTTTCCGAAAAGGGGTGTTCAAGGCTCGGGATTTTGACCTGGTCCGCGAGGTTATCAAGATCCATACGGTCAAATATCGCATGCTTAAAAACCATATCGGATATGTGCTTGTCAGGGAATTTTCTGAGAACACCGCGAGGGATCTTGACATAACTCTGAAGAAGCTCGACCGTCGTGGCATGAGGGCCCTTGTCATCGATCTTCGGAACAACCCTGGCGGCCTGCTGACAAGCGCTGTTGATGTCTCCTCCCTTTTTATTCCCGACAACAAGGTGGTTGTGTCGATGAAGGGCCGCAGACAGGAGCGCGCTTTCCGCTCCCACGGGGGAGAAGATTTTCCCCGAGTCCCTGTCGTGATTCTGGTGAACACCGAAACGGCCTCGGCTGCAGAAATCGTATCGGGGGCCCTTCAGGACTATCATCGGGCCACGATCATCGGAACCCAGACCTTTGGCAAGGGGTCGGTTCAGACCATTCTTCCGCTTTTCGATGGATCAGCTCTCAGATTGACGACAGCCCGATATTTCACCCCATCGGGACGCTCCATCCAGGATTATGGCATTACTCCGGATTTTATCGTAAAGGAGAAGATCCCCCATGGAGCCCGGCCCATATCCGTTCCTCGTGAGGTCGATCTGAAGCATCATTTTCTCAACCCTGACGGGAAAGAGCATCATGTGGTCATTCCCTCCGGGAACATCCAGAAACACCTTGTCTACCCCATTCCCTCCGGTAAGGCGGATACCCAGCTTTCCGCCGCGATCAGGATCCTTGAACGAAAGATTTCCGACTGATGTTCGGGGGTCCCTGGTCCGGGCCGGATTTTTCCGCTGAAATCTCCGGATCTTTCTTCCCTTCCTCTCCGTGAATGGGGGGGTCTTGCCAACTCCCCGATCCTTTGATATCCTTTTATCACTCAGTAGGTGTGAGTGCTAAAACCTTGGGTCAACTTCAAGCAAAATGGAGGTATCTATGAAATTTAAGCCTTTGAAGGATCGTGTTTTTGTCAGCTACGCCGAGGAGGTCGAAAAAACTCAGGGAGGACTCTACATCCCCGATGCGGCGAAGGAAAAGCCCCAGAAAGGCAAGGTTGAGGAAATCGGCGAGGATGTGAAGTCCCTCAAAAAGGGTGACACGATTCTTTTCGACAAATACTCCGGATCAAAGATCTCCATCGACGGAACTGATTTCCTTATTCTGAAGGAAGAAGATATTTTGGGAATCTTTGTTGCCTGATGTTTAAGAAAAGTCAGAATTCAGCGGTTTGCCCGGTTTAACAAACAAAACGTTTTTTCAGGAGGACAAGATATGGCAAAACAGATGGTTTACAGTGAAGAGGCCCGGAATGCTGTGCTTCGCGGAGTGACAGCCCTGACTGACGCAGTGAAGGTGACCCTTGGGCCAAAGGGTAGAAATGCCGTCATCGACAAGAAATTCGGTACTCCGCCCATCACCAAGGATGGTGTGACGGTGGCCAAGGAAGTCGAGCTCAAGGATCCCTATGAAAATATGGGGGCTCAGCTGGTGAAGGAAGTGGCCTCCAAGACAAGCGACATTGCCGGGGATGGAACGACCACGGCCACAGTCCTTGCCCATGCCATCTACCGCGAAGGGGTCAAAAATGTGACGGCCGGCGCCAATTCCATGGACATCAAACGTGGGATCGACCTGGCTGTTGCTGCGGTGATCGAGGAACTCAAAAAGCTCAGCAAGCCTTGCCAGGACAAGAAAGAGATCGCCCAGATTGCCACCATATCCGCCAACAATGACTCCGAGATCGGCCGACTCATCGCCGATGCCATGGACAAGGTCGGTAAGGATGGGGTGATCACGGTCGAAGAGGCAAAGAGCATGACGACCTCCCTTGATGTGGTGGAAGGGATGCAGTTTGACCGCGGGTATGTCTCTCCCTATTTCGTCACCGATCAGGAGCGCATGGAGGTTGTTCTCGACAATCCCTACATCCTGATCCACGAAAAGAAGATCAGCAACATGAAGGACCTTCTCCCCATTCTCGAACAGATCGCCAAGATGGGACGCCCTCTTCTCATCATCGCCGAAGAGGTCGAAGGAGAAGCCCTGGCAACCCTGGTCGTCAACAAGCTTCGGGGGACCCTCAACGTGGCGGCTGTCAAGGCTCCCGGCTTTGGTGACCGGAGAAAGGCCATGCTCGAGGATATCGCCGTCCTTACGAATGGCACCATGATTGCCGAAGACTTGGGTCTCAAGCTTGAGAACGTGAAGCTGTCCGACCTCGGTCGTGCAAAGCGGGTCTCCATCGACAAGGACAATACGACGATTGTCGAGGGTGCCGGCGAACATGCCAAGATCCAGGCCCGGGTGAAGCAGATCAAGGCCCAGATCGAAGAGTCCACCTCCGACTATGACCGTGAAAAGCTTCAGGAGCGCCTTGCCAAGATTGTTGGCGGTGTGGCGGTGATCAATGTCGGAGCCGCAACTGAAACCGAAATGAAGGAGAAGAAGGCCCGCGTGGAAGATGCCCTTCATGCGACAAAGGCCGCCGTCGAAGAGGGAATCGTCCCTGGCGGTGGTGTGGCCCTTCTCAGATCCTCGGCCGTCCTTGAGCACCTGAAGGCGGAAGGAGACCAGAAGATTGGCGTCAATATCATCAAGCGGGCGCTTGAAGAGCCGCTTCGCCAGATCTCCCACAATGCCGGTCTCGAAGGGTCCGTTGTTCTCCAGAGAGTCCGTCATGAAAAGGGATCCATGGGATTCGATGCGGCCTCGGAGACCTACGTTGACATGATTCAGGCCGGGATCATCGATCCTACCAAGGTGACCCGTACTGCGCTCCAGAATGCGGCCTCTGTCTCCGGTCTGCTCCTGACCACGGAAGTCATGATCTGTGAAATCCCAGAAAAGGAAGCCAAGGGACCTGCCATGCCTGGTGCCGGCGGAATGGGAGACATGTACTAGGTTTTTTCGTTTTCGAAGGGGGGGATCTTTCCCCCCCTTTTTTTTTGTCCGGAAAGGTTTCGCCGTCGATCCCGGATGATGTAAAATGAAGAGACATGGAGATCTCGTGGGCCTCTCTCTTGGGGGGCGGTTCCCGGTCCTGGAAAACAAAAGATTTGTGTCAAAACCTGATCCGAGGAGGAATGAATCGATGAGTGCAAATGTTGCGGAGGTATCTACGGCCGAATGGGACAAGCGTGTCCTTGAGTCCAAGGGGGTGGTCATGGTCGACTTCTGGGCCCCCTGGTGTGGACCATGCCGCATGGTTGCGCCCGTGGTGGACGAGTTGGCGGAAGAGTACAAGGGGCGTGTGACCTTCATGAAGCTCAATACCGACGACAACCAGGATATTGCGGTCAGGTACCAGGTTATGGGAATTCCGACCTTGATCTTCTTCAAGGACGGAAAGGTGGTGAGCAAGCTCGTCGGGGCCCAGAGCAAGAAGACCTTCAAGGAAAAGATCGAAGAGCTTCTGGCGGCCTGACAAGGGTGATCTCCCATCTCCGCATCTCAGCCTTTGCGACGATAGAGGAGATGTCGATCTCCTTCGAGGAAGGGCTGACGGTCATTACCGGAGAAACGGGCGCCGGAAAGTCCCTTCTTGTTGACGCACTTTTTCTGGTCTCGGGGCAAAAGCCCCGGGGCCTGACAGTGCGCCCTGGCTACCCTGAGGGGGTTGTCGAAGCCTCCTTCTCTTCTCCTTCCCTTCCGATTCCCGAATCCCTCTCCGAACTCCTAGCTCCCGGCGAGGACATCGTCATCCGCCGCGTCGTGTCCTCGACCGGCCGATTCAGACAGACTGTCAACGGACAATCCATCTCCAATGCCCAACTCCAGACTCTTGTCGATATCCTTTTCGACATTGTCGGCCAAGGGGACAATCACCGCCTTTCCCAAAGCGAGGTGCATCGCCACTACCTCGATGCCTTTGCCAGGACCTCCGGTCTTGCCGACAGTTTCGAAGCTCTGCGCCGGGAGATCCTGACCCTCCGGAGGCAGAGGGAGGAGATTGCAGACCTCCGGGAGCGTGACCTGCGGGAACGGGAGGAACGAATCAGGATGCAGGAAGATGCGGAGACTCTGTCCGGTCGTCCGGGCGAGTTCGAGGAGCTTTCAAAGACCCTGTCGGCCCAGCTCAATCTCCAGGAAATTCTTCTTCTGACGGGCCGATCCTACGGAGCCCTTTATGAGGATGAGGAGAGCGTCCTTTCCCACCTTGGGCGCATCGTCTCCGATCTCGACCATATTCTTTCCCTCGACACGACTATGCAGGACGTCCGGGGCTCCCTGGGCGAGGCGATAGAGATTCTGAAGGATTCCGCCCACGAGCTTCACCATTACCGGGAATCACTCGAGATGGATCCGGAGCGCCTTTCGGCTCTGGAGTCCCGCTTCAGTCTCTATCGAAGGCTCGCCCAGAAGTATCATGTCCGGCCGGAGGAGCTCGTCGGCCATCTGGAGCAGGCGATGATGACAGAGTCCCTGTCGTCAGACGAGGCCCTCGAGGAGACGGATCGTCGCATCCGTGATTGCGAAGGCAGGCTTCTGGAGATCGGGCAAGGTCTGGGGGAGAGACGCAGAGCCGCTTCGGAGGGCTTTTCTTCTGAGGTGTGTGACGTTCTTCGTTGCCTGCGGATCGAAGATCCTTCTTTTTCTGTCTCCCTTGTCCCCTATCCCGATCCCC
>JAJZGM010000061.1 GCA_021828525.1 Nitrospirota bacterium
CCGGAATTCGGCAGGGCCCCCCTTCTCGTGGTCACCAACCGGGAACCGATCGTCTGGGAGGGGTCCGGACATCTCTCCTTCCCTCCCGGGGGGGTGACCCAGACGATCCATCGTCTTCTGGGCATAGTGGGGGGCGAGTGGATCGCCCTCAGGGATTCTGCGGGGCCGGATCTTTTGCGGATTTCCCCTCCCCGGGAGTCCCCGGAAGCTCCGGGATATCTTCTCCAGCGCCTCTCCCTTCCGGAAGAGGTCCGGGCGGCTCATTATGCCGGTTTTTCGAACGGAGTCCTCTGGCCGTTTTTCCATGATGACCCGGAGCGGGTCGGGGAGGTCGGGGACTCCTTTGAGGCCTACCTCCATGTCAACCGGCGTCTGGCCGGGAAGGTGCTGGAGTCCCTCACCACCCTTTCCCCCGGTGTCGTCTGGATCCATGATTACCAGCTGGCCCTTGTGGCGCGCGAGGTCCGGCGTATGGCCGGGCACCATCTTCCGCCCCTGGCCTTTTTCTGGCATATTCCCTGGGTCGACATCCCCTCAGCGAAGGATTCCCCCTGGCTTTCCGAGCTGGTCGAGGGCCTTCTCTTCCATGACCGGATCGGATTCCAGACCGAAGGATACAGGGAGCGCTTCCTTGACACTGTCCGCCTCCTTTACGGCGACAGGGCCTCCTGGGACGGCGAGAGTCTCTGCGTCCGCACGGAAAGCGGGACAAGGGTCCTCTCCCTGGGGGTCTACCCTGTCTCGATCGACCCCGCCCACTTCGACCGTCTCGCACGGGATCCCGATGGAATCCGGGCTGCAAGGGAGGTTCTTCGGGAGGCGGAGCTCCTGGGTTCGGAAGAAGAAATCCGTCCCTATCTCGTATCCGTCGACCGGATGGACTATTCCAAAGGATTTCTGGAACGGATCGAGATTCTGGAGGCTCTCTTCACCCGGCACCCCTCCCGCATCGGGACGCTCTCCCTTCTGCAGGTGGCACCTCCCAGCCGGCAGTCGGTGGAAGCCTACCGCCGGTATGCCCGACAGGTCGAGGCGGCGGTGGAAAGGCTGAATAAAAAATTCGGCCGGAGCGACTGGGTTCCGGTGAAAACCATCGCCCGCTCCCTTCCCCAAACCGTCCTTGCCCCTCTCTACCGCCTCTCCTCCGGCTCCCTCATCACGGCGACGAAAGACGGAATGAACCTCGTGGCAAAGGAGTTTCTGGCCTCACAAAAGGGGCGGGACGGAGTCCTCTTCCTGAGCCGCCATACGGGGGCGGCCCAGACGATGGAGGGGCTTGCGCTGATCGATCCCTTCGATCCCGTCCAGTCCGCACGTCTCATCCACCAGGGACTCTCCCTCGACCCGGAAATCCGGAGGCGCAGGAACGACCGGGTTCTGGCTGCAATCGAGCGGAACAACGTCTGCCGGTGGATGAGTGAAAACCTTCGGTCCCTCAGGCCCGTTCCCGGTCCGATGCTGCGATGACCGAGGATCGGGGGCAGGGGAAAAGATCCCGTTTTGCCCTGTTTCTGGACTTTGACGGAACGCTGGCTCCCATCGCTCCCCATCCCGACCTGGTCCATCTTGGCCCCCATGAGCTGGACCTTCTGGACTCCCTCGGCCGCCTCCTTCCCCTTTTTGTCATTTCCGGACGGGCCTTCCCCGATATTCTCCGTCGACTTCCCGTTTCCTCTCTCGCGGGTCTTTCCGGTGACCACGGGGCTGTCCGCCGCTTCCGGGAGAAACACACCGTCCATCCCGAGGCCCTGCGCGCCAGGGATTCCCTTGCGGCCTGGGTTCCCGACCTTCGTAAGGTTACAGACCCCGTCCCGGGAACGGTGACTGAAATCAAGGAATACAGTCTGTCGGTCCATTATCGGGGGGTGGAGCCGGAACGGGTTCCCCGCCTTTCGGAAGAGATCGAACGGCTGTTCGAAGACTGGGAGGAGAGGACCCGGTTCCGCTTCTATCACGGAAAGATGGTCTGGGAGGTCCGTCCGGCCGGGGGGGTGACCAAGGAAGAGACGATGGATTTTTTCCTGGAGCATCTCGCCCGGGAGGCCGGGGTCGAGCCCAGGGACTTTTTTCCCGTGATGGTGGGAGACGACACGACCGACCTTGGGGCAGTCAATCACGCCGTGCATCTGGGAGGACTGGGATACTGGGTCGGCAATCCGCCTCCGGGGCTCGATCCCGGTGCCGGGCGGCTCCGGAACACCGACAGTGTCTGGGATCTTCTGAAAGGCCTCAATGTGGCCCTTGAGACGGGAAAGAATCCTCTGGAGGTTCTGACCCGGCCCCTTACGACCCGGGAGTGAGACCGCTCCGGCCGAGGTAGTCCTCGAGGGCCTCCTCCCAGGAGGGGAGGAGGATGCCGGCTCCGTGCGCCTTGTCATTCGAAAGGACGGAAAAGGGAGACCGGGGGGCGGCGGGGCGGTAGAGGGAGAGAGGGATCGGAGAAAGATCCGGGGTGAGTCCCGTAAGTTGGAAGATCCGCCGGGCAAATTCGTACCAGCTCACATTTCCGGCATTTGTGAGATGCCAGAGTCCGAAGGGCAGGGGAGCCGTCACCAGGAGGGCGATTCCCCGGGCCAGGTCCCGGGCCGCCGTTGGTCCGACCCTCTGGTCCGAGACGACCCGGAGGGGCTTTCCTTCCCTGGCGAGCCGGATCATGGTGGTGACGAAGTTGCCGCCCTTCTGTCCGGAGCCCTCCCCTCCGTAGAGGCCGCAAGTCCGGACAATCCAGGACCGTTCCCAGGCACCCAGGACCAGCCGTTCCCCCGTGGCTTTCGAGAGGCCGTAGACCGAGAGAGGCCGGGGAGGAGTCTCCTCTGGATAGGGGATCTGCTCCTCTTCGTGGAGGCCTCCGCTCATGACATAGTCGGTCGAGACGTGAAGAAGCGCCGTTTTGGCCACTCGGCAGGCCCGGGCAAGGTTGAGTGGCGCGAAGGCATTGAGCTCGAAACATTCCCGCACTTCGGTCTCCCCGCGATCGACGGCGTTGTAGGCGCTAGTGTTGATCAGGAGATCGAATCCCGCGCCGGCAACCTCCGCCAGGGAGTCTGGCGAGGTGATGTCGAAGGAGGGCCGGTCGAGACAGCGAAGGGTGATTTTATGAGAAAAGCCGGGGTCGGAGAAATGTCTGACCAGCTCGGATCCAAGCTGGCCCCGGGATCCGATCAGGCCGACCTTGAGGGGAGGGGACACGGGCTTGGGTCCTTTCTCTTTATCTGCCATAATGGAGACATGTTTTCCCGGGCCCGGAGTGGGCCCGGATGGGATCTTACCACATCCGCCGAAGCGGGCGACAGGCCGGAGTCATGGTGTCCGCTGGCGAAAAGGAGTGCGGGATGCGATATCTTGTGACGGGTGGGGCGGGATTTATCGGATCGAATCTGGTCCTTCGCCTTGAAAAGGACCGGCATGACGTGACGGTGATCGACGACCTCTCGTCCGGCCATTTCAAGAACCTGATCGGCTTCCGGGGAGATTTCTTTGCCCAGGAGCTGGCCGAACTGGACCTGATCGCGACCTTCGACCGCAAGCCCCCCTTCGATGCCATCTTTCACCAGGCCTCCATCACCGACACCACGGTCATGGACCAGAGGCTGATGATGCACCGAAATGTCGCCGGGTTTCACCGGGTCATCGAATACGCCCTCCGCTTCCAGATTCCGGTGGTCTACGCCTCGTCGGCCGGCGTCTACGGCGCCAACCCCAGCCCCCAGTCCGAGGAGCAGTCTCCGTCCCCCCTGAATGTCTACGGATTCTCGAAGTCGGTCCTGGACAATGTGGCCCACAAGGCCGCCGCCGGTTTTTCCCGGACGATCGTCGGCCTTCGCTATTTCAATGTCTTTGGTCCCGGCGAGCAGTTCAAGGGACCGGCCGCCTCGATGATCTACCAGCTTTACCGCCAGATGAAGGCCGGCAAGGCCCCCCGCGTCTTCAAGTGGGGGGAGCAGGGTCGGGACTTTGTCTACGTCAAGGATGTGGTTGAGGCCAACATTCTTGCCCTTTCGGCCCGTTCCTCGGGAAGCTTCAACATCGGTTCGGGATCCGAGACCTCCTTCAACACCCTCATCGAGACGATCAAATCCTTCCTTGGGCTCGACCTGAAGACCGAGTACTTCGACAATCCCTACGACTTCTACCAGGAACACACCTGCGCCGCAATTGACCAGGCCCGGGATGTTCTGGGATACGCTCCGCGATATTCCGTTCCCGACGGAATCCGGGACTACCTCGACTTTCTCGAACGTCCGGGACGGTAATCCCGGCGGCCCGGGAGCATCGTGTGAACAGGCTCACTGGCGCCCGCCTCATCCTGGGGCTGGCCCTCTTTCTCCTTCCGGGTCCCTCCTTCGCCGGAACGGCTCTCCGGCCGCTCATGGGAGACGGCGGGACACCCTCCTACTCCGACCTCTCGTCCCTCTCGGTGGTCGAACGGGTGGAAAACGAGCGGGAGGACCTCTCCCGGGTCACCACTGAGGTCGAGCTTCACTACGGAACAGTCAAGAGCCGCTCCATCTCCCTGGCCCTGGGCCGGATAGCGCGCTCCCTCACTCCTTTTCTTCTCCATCCGGAATTTCCGGTCCAGGTCATCATCATCGACGATGCAAAGCCCGCCGGCTTCTACCTTGGAGGTGAAACCGTCGTCCTGACGCGGGGACTTGTCTTCTCCGGCCTCATCCGGGACACCGACACGATGGCGGGTCTGGTCGCCCTGCTTCTTTCGCGCCACGATCTTCTGGACGAATCTGACAAGAGGGCCGCCCTTTCCGGGGCGGCCCTTCTCGAAAAAAGGAACAGGGAAGCCAAAAATGCCGCCATGATTTTGCTGCGCGCAGGCTACCACTATGCCGGGGCGGTCGAGGCCGTGCGCGTCCTCGATTCTCTCCGGAGGGGGCAGGACTGGAAGAAGACCGTCGACTGGCTCAATCGCGAGAAGGCCCGGATCCAGGTCGATTCTGCCGAGCTTGAGGATGGCGTCTCCCTTCTCCTCTCCGGACGGCCGGCGGCTGCCGTTCCCTTTCTGGTCCGCTATGTCGACAGCGCTCCCGGCTCGATCGAAGGGAGGTTCTGGCTGGGATTGGCCTACTATCGGGACTACTTCCGAACCCTTCCCGTCAGCCGGGAGACATTGCTCTTTTCGGTCGATCCTCTTCCGACCGTTCCGCCTCTTATCTCCGGGGAGGAGAAAAGGCGCCGTTGGGAGCGGGATTTTGCCCGGACCATCTGGTCAGGGATCCTAAGAGACAGACCCACCTTTTCCCCGGCCTGGAACGCCATGGGGAGGATCGCACTTCTGGACGGAAGACTCCGGACGGCCCTCCGGTTTTTCGGACGGGCCTCCCATCTCAACCCCACCTCCCCCTGGTATTCGGCTGACTTTGCCCTGGCTCTCTGGATGCGGGACCACAAAGTGCAGGGTCTCCACCGCTGGGATGAGGCCACGGGCCAGGCGGGCTTCGATCCCCGTCTCGTGTACGACCAGAGTGTGCTTTCCCGGATGGGAGAGCCGCTGCTCCCCACCGGAATCGCCGCAGTCGAGAGCCTCCCTGGCTGGGAGTTCGCCCGGACCTTGTGGGGAGAAAGCATCGGGGAGAGAAGGATCCGGCCGTTGCCCTCCTTTCTCGGTCATGTCCTGCCCTCCCCCCTTCTCCCCGGGATGGCGTCCGGGAGGGTCCGCCACCTGGTGGGCCTTCCTTCCTCCGCCCCCATCCATTCCCATCGGTACCTGATCTGGGATTACCGCCTCAGGAACTATCGGCTGGCCTTTCGGGGAGGGGTCCTCCGCATCGCGGAGTTCTTTGGCAAGATCCGTAAAAAGCTCCCCGAATATCCGGACCGGGGGTTCAAGGCGACGCCGGGACATCATCCGGAAGACGATCCGGTCGAGGTGGTCCCCTATGCTCGGATCGCCTATCTTCGCTACAAGACGATTCGTCACCAGTGGGTGGTTCAGAGGGTGGGAACGGTGCTCGACCGCTTCATCGTCCTTTCCGACCGGCCGGATGATCCGGAGGGAATCCCCGGACCAAAAGCGGAATCTGCCCTCGGGTCCAAAGGGAGGAAACGGGACCGGTGAGCGTGGGGGAGTGAGCTGGAATTTCAAAGGAGTCGAGATGAGAGCAAAATACGGAAAAATGCTTTGGGGGGCGCTGCTCCTGTTTTTCATTTCCGGGTTCGGGGATCCCGGGAGGGCACTGGCCGACGGCGGGGAGGGGAAGAAGATCTACGAGGCCCACTGCCTCTCCTGCCATGGAGTCCACGGAAATGGACAAGGGCCGGCCACCCGGGGTCTTTCTCCCCCTCCGCCGGATTTTACCGATCCGGCCTTCTGGGAGAACAGGACCAACTCCTTCCTCTTCCATGTCATCCAGAACGGCTTGGGATCCATGCCGGGCTGGTCCGACACCCTGTCGCCCGGCAGCATCGAGGATGTCCTCTCCTATATCCGGACCTTCCGGAGGTAACCCGCCTCAGGCGGAAGGGCCCGGAGGGGGATTCGGGATCTGGAGCTCCGCCACGATCCGTCCCTCGGAGAGGTGCTCCTTCATGATGCGGGCGATCTCCTCACGATTTGTCACGCGATAGTAAATGCCATCCGGATAGACCGCAAGGACTGGGCCCGACTCGCAGGCATCGAGACATCCCGAACGGTTGGCCCGGAAGGGACCCGGGACACCGGCCCGAAGGGCCTCTTCCTTGACGACCTCAAGAAGGGGAAGGGCTCCCCTGGCCTGGCAGGATCCCCGTGGCTCTCCGGAAGGACGCTCGTTGGTGCAGAGAAAAAGATGGTAGCGATATCGGCTCATGGATCTCCTTTCATGCTTTCGTGATGGGCCCCTCAAAGGCCAGGTGAGGATTCAGGAGGCCCAGGCGTCATTATCCTCTGACCTTATCCGGAAAGGAAGGCGACATGACCGCAATCGTCTCCTGTGAGCCCAAAGGCCAAACTGAGGACGGTTCCCAGAGTTTCGGAGCCGAGACTTCTTCCTGACGCTGGTCGGCCTGATCCGGTTCGGCCTGATCCGGTTCGGAATGGTCCCGGGCAAAGGACGTGTCCCACTTCCTCTCAAGGTTAAGGAGGGGG
>JAJZGM010000062.1 GCA_021828525.1 Nitrospirota bacterium
GATCGGATCCGGAGAGGGATCCGGGACCATCCCTTCAACCCTTTCCTCCTCCACAAGAGGGGCCGAAGCCTCTTCCTTGCCCCGGCGGATCTTTTCAGGGAGATCACCCGGGCCGACTTTTTCGCCTCCCGAAAGGACAAGCAGGCGCTCCATCACATTTTCAAGTTCCCTGACATTCCCTGGCCACTCATATCTTGCCAGGAGATTCATGGCAGCCGAGGTCAGGGACACAGGCTCCCCCCTCCCCTCTTCATGCCAGCGCCGGATGAAGAAATCGACGAGAAGGGAAATGTCCTCCGGGCGACTTCTGAGAGGAGGAATTTCGACCGGAATGACCGACAGGCGATAATACAGATCCTCCCGGAATCCTCCCGAACGGGTCATCTCCTCAAGGTTCCGGTGGGTTGCGGCCAGGACACGCACATTGGCCGTCCGTGGCTTTGCTCCACCGACTCTTTCGTAGACCTTTTCCTGAAGGACCCTCAGGAGCTTGACCTGGAGGGTCAGGGGCAATTCCCCGATTTCGTCGAAGAAGATTGTCCCTCCCTCGGCGATCTCGAATCGTCCCGGACGGCCATTCACCGCCCCGGTGAAAGCTCCCTTTTCATGACCGAAGAGCTCGCTTTCCATCAACCCTTCGGGAATCGCGCCGCAGTTCACGGGCACAAAGGGAAAGGATCTGCGCGGACTCCCGTCGTGAAGGATACGGGCGATTCGTTCCTTTCCCGTCCCGCTCTCTCCGGTAATCAGGACCGTCGAATCACTTCTGGCCACGCGGGCCACAAGGCCAAGAAGTTCGGCCACAGGCTTTGACCGGCCAATGAAACGGTCCGAAAATTCCGGGAGGGGGGAACCGTTTTTGGGCATGAGTTCTCCTCAGGGTCCCTTAGGCACCCCGGTCATGCCTCTCGGGAGGGGTGCCATTCAATTCGCCCGAAATTATAGCGGAATCCGCCCTTTTTCTCCATCTCCCGGGACCTTAGGCTCAGAGGGGGATCCACGAAGCTCCTCGAGCCTGGACCGGAGTCTGGAGAGGGAGACCCGGGAGAGGGCCCCGTGGACCTTCCTCAGGCCACGGACCAGGGTTTCCGCCCTCGAATCGAGGGGGATGAATCGGGGCGACTCGGCCTTCTGCGACGATGGGGTGGAGCCTGCATTGTGAGGGCAGACCTCCTGGCATCGATCACATCCGAAAAGCCAGGGATCTCCGGAGAATTTTCGCAGGCCCGCTCCGTCGTCATCTGGGCGTTCAATGGTCAGGTAACTCAGGCATCGGCGGGCATCCAGAAGATAGGCGGATTCAAAAGCACCGGTGGGACAGGCTTCAAGACATCGCGAACACCCTCCGCAAGGATCCCGGAGAAAGGGTCGGGCCTCTCTTTTCGGCAAGGGCGTTTTCAGGAGCATTGACCCGATCGTAAACCATGAGCCAAACTCCGGATGGATCAGAAGGGTGTTCTTTCCCATCCTCCCAAGGCCGGCCATCTGGGCCAGGGATTTTTCGAGAAGAGCTCCGTGATCAGGTTTGATCAGCGGTTTATCCCCGGAAGGGAGATAGGAGGAGATACTGGAAAGAACACGGGTGAAGGCTTTTTCGAAACGTGTGTGATAGTCCTCTCCCACCGCATAGCGTGCGATTTCCGCATGACCGGGACCGGGAGAAGGAGAAAATGCCGTGGGGTCATAGGGAAGAATCCCCATAACGATAGAGCGGTATCCAGGATATCCGTCGGAGAGAGAACGCCGTCTCGTGGCCGTTCGTTCCAGATAGCCGAGGTTCCCATGAAGACCCCGGGAGAGCCAATCGATAAAATGTGTCCACTCGGGAACAGGGGGGGGATCAACAAGGACTCCCCATTCGGGAAACTCCCTGTCCATGGCCCGGGACAGGCTGTCCATGAGGAGAGGGTCTGAGCCATCCTGGGAAGCCAACACGAAGCCTGCGGGACGATCAGAAATCCGGGGCCTCCAGCTTGGGAAGATTCTCCATCAGACGCTGCAGGACAACCTCCAACTGTTTGTCGGTGAGGTCGAGGGAGCGAAGGGCATCGAACATGGTCGATTCAGGACAGGGAGATTCTTCAAGCCCGAAGCCGGCCAGGGTTGCCAGCCCGTCCGCCAGGGCGATGATCGCTGTTTCGAGTTGGTAGGAGGGGGATTTCGAGGGATTGTTGTGCCATCCGATCGGAACGCGGATCGAAGAGGGAAAATGCCAGAAATAGGCGAGCCGAAAGCCGACAAAGGCATGGCTCGCCCCAAAAAGGTCTTCCTCGAATCTCCAGTCAGGGATTCCCGGTTCCTTGTGGATCAGGTCAGGGATCCATGGCTCGAAGTCGAGATAGTAGATGACCTTTCCGAAGTCATGAAGAAGGCCTGCCGTGGCAAGATCCTCCGGTTGTCCGACCGCAAGGTTTTCCCCCAGAATACGGGCGAGAATTGAAACTGCAAAGGAATGTTTCCACAATTTGATGACACCTTCGCGATTGGCCACAAGCTGGAGGACCGACATCGAAAGGATCAGCCCCCGGATTCCGTTCAGCCCAAGAAGCAGGATCGCCTCGCGGATCATTCCGATCTTTCCCGAGCGGGCATAGTAGGGGGAATTGGCGACTTTCAGGATCCGGGCCGCCATTGACTGGTCCTCTTCGATGATCCGCGCCAGTCGCGTCATGGAAACATCAGGATCGTCAAGATAGGCAAGGGCCGTCCGAACAAGGACGGGAAGGGTCGGGAGATGATCGATGCTGGATATTCTCTCAAAAAGCTTGTCAGTCGAAGGCCTGCCCTTTACGGCAGGGTTCTGGGAAGAGGAGATATCCTGGTCCATGCGAGTTTCTCCGAAGTTTTCCCACAGAACAGCAGCCAGCAGTCGCCTCGTCAGATAAGGCTGGCCACCCCCGATCCCTCAGGACTCTTCCCTGCGGATCCTCTGTCGAACCGTCTCCCCGATAGCCTTTTCCAGCGCCGCATCAAACCGTTCGAGCATCTCTCGCGGAACTCCGGATTCGGGAGTAAGAAGCTGCATCCGAGCCCGGGCAGATCGAAGCCATTCCTCCCCCCAGCGAGGCCAGAAATCGGGCGAAGCCGCTTCGGTTGTGGTGACGAAGATTTCCAGAATGCCAAGTTTTCCGAGACGTTCCATCAGAGAGCGGGTGACCTGTTCTCCGGCACGGACGACAAGCCTCCCGTGGCTATCGTGAACATCAACCGCCAACGGCTCGGAGGGCAGTGGGGGGTCATCTTTCAGCTCAATCCGGACAAATGGTTCCGACGATCCCATGGGGTCCATCCTCCATCAACAGAGACCTGTCGATACTCTCCCTGCCCATCGAACGATACCATTCTTCGAAGAGACATGACAAGACATCAGGCCTGATTTCCTGAATCTGGAGGGATCCCTGGTAGAGAATTCCACTTCGCCCGAAGGCCAGGGCACCACCCAAAACCTTGGATCCTCCCACCATCAGATCCCCTCGAACAGGCTCAATAAAATCGAAGGAGGAATTGCCCCTTCTCGAGTCTCCGCCTGCGGAGGTGAGGGGGGAGCACCGGGACTGCATCACCGTCGGGTGGCCGCACCAGAGAAGAAATTCCGCAAAGGCGGCATGGAGTCTTTCATAAAGGAGGGGCCAGTTCCTGGCTCCGGGAGGAAAAATGGCACGGGAAAAAAACAGGGAAAGACAGAGATCCTGCCCATGGAGGACCGCTCCTCCGCCGGTCTGGCGGATGGCCACAGATTGCGGGGAGAGCCCCCAGTCGGGAGGGATTCGCCCCGACCAGGTGCGACCGACCGTGGCCCCGCCGGAAATACGGTAAACCCGGAGGATCCCTCGAAGACCCGGCCTCACCAAGGACCAGATTTCCCGGTCACGGGCCATCTGATCCGTGGACGAGCCTGCTCCGCCGACAAGCAGGATCCATCGGTGACGCAGGGGGCCTGGACCTATCTCAGCCACTTCTCTCCACCGTCTGTCAGAAGCTGTGCAGGGAGGCCGGATCGGTCAGGACCGGGTCCCGTGCCGCGGCGACTTCGTCAGGCCTCGCAACGGGAGTCCGGCGGGGGGCCTCCTTGAGGCGGGCGGGATCCTTTTTTGCCAGATCGATGATTTTCCTGAAATCGTCAGCAAACCGGTCAAGGGTCTCTTTTGATTCCGTCTCGGTTGGCTCGATCATCAGGGCCTCCGGAACGATGAGCGGAAAGGAGATTGTGGGGGCGTAGTATCCGGCATCCAGAATCTCTTTTGCAAGATCTGAGGCGTGCAGGCCTTCTTGGGACAATTCCTTGGCCGAAAGGACGAATTCATGGGCGCACAGCCCCTCCCCCGTCCTAGGAAGGGTCCCGGACAGAAGAGTCCTCAGATAGTTCGCGTTGAGAAGGGCATAGAGAGCCACCTTCCGGAGACCTTCTCCCCCAAGCATCCTGACATAGCCCAGGGCCCGCAGGAGCACAAGGGAGGAGCCGATAAAGGAACGGATCGGTCCGATGGAAGTTTCGGGAGAGACCAGGGAATAGCGGTCTCCGTCTTTTCTGATCCGGGGAGAGGGAAGATAGGGGGCCAGGTGGGACTTGACCCCCACCGGACCCGATCCGGGCCCTCCACCGCCGTGGGGTGTGGCCAATGTCTTGTGGGTATTGATATGGACGATATCGAATCCGAGGTCCCCGGGTCGGAGTACGCCGATAAAGGCATTGAAATTGGCTCCATCCAGATAGAGAAGTGCTCCAGACGCCTTGACCAGGGCCACCATTTTTGGCAGATCCTTCTCGAAGATCCCAAGGGTGCTTGGAACTGTCATCATCACAAGAGCCGTCCTGGGTGAGAGGGCTTCCTCGAGACGAGCCAGATCCACTCCCCCGTCACTTCCCGACGGCAGGACATGGACGGTAAATCCGCCCATGGCAGCACTGGCGGGATTCGTCCCGTGAGCCGAATCCGGAATCAGGATTTCGGTCCTGTTTTTATCCCCCCTCGATTCGAAATATCTCCTTGTCACAAGAATTCCGGTCAACTCTCCATGAGCTCCGGCCGCGGGGGCAAGTGTCACGGCCTCCATTCCGAGAAGCTGACACAATGTCTCCTCGCAGGTCTGGAGGGCCTCCAGAAGGCCCTGCATCCCATCAGGATCGATTCGCGGATGGAGGTCCCGGAAACCTGGAATCTCCGGAATCCGGTCCATGACCTTGGGGTTGTACTTCATGGTGCATGATCCCAGAGGGTAGAAATGCGTATCCACCCCACGATTCAAATGAGAAAGCCTGGTAAAATGACGGACGACGTCGAGCTCGGACAGCTCCGGAAGGGAGAGGGGGATCTCCCTTCCCGCCCCCTTGGGAATCTGGCTTACCACACTCTCAGGAGCGACCCCAGGAGATTCCACTCCCCGGGCTCCCGGACGACTTTTCTGCCAGAGGGTCGGTTCCATGGAGGGTCTCACGAAAGTTGGCAGGCCAGTCCTTGACATTTCAGGCTGCATTGTTATTTGTCCTCGCATCATAAGAATCATCGAAATCCAAAGAATTCCCGAACAAGCCCGACCGTTTGCTCAATTTCTGATTTTGTCCTGATTTCGGTTGCACACCAGAGCATGCAACGCGACCAGGAGGGGCCCAGGATTTCGCCCAGGGGCAAGCCACCGAGAACCCCCTTCGATAAAAGATGTCGGCTCAAGGAATCGGCCGCCACCGGAAGTTCCACGACAAATTCATGAAAAAAGTCGGTTTCCGGGTTGACAAGAGAAACCCCCGGGACTGTCAGGAGGCCCCTGCAGAGATCATGGGCATTGGACCATGATCCGGAAGCGGCCCGGCGAAGGCCGCTGGGTCCTAACAGGGCGAGATAGACGAGGGATTGCAGGGCCAGCAAAGTCTCATTGCTGCATATGTTCGAATTGGCCTTTTCCCGCCGGAT
This sequence comes from Nitrospirota bacterium, assembly GCA_021828525.1. GTDB lineage: Bacteria > Nitrospirota > Leptospirillia > Leptospirillales > Leptospirillaceae > UBA4572. The sequence continues at coordinate 5,910 of JAJZGM010000062.1, forward strand.
ATGCTGCTCACGGGCCTGGAGCGTCAGGACAAAGCACGATCGTCCTTCACGGTCCCTTGTCAATCCGGCCAATCGGCCGGGAATGCGGCGGACAAATTTTTTGCGGGCCGTGAGGAGTCCAAGGTATGGTCCCCCCGAAGAGAGAGGAAGACCCAGTGGCTGACCTTCTCCCGTGGCCAGATCCGCGCCCCATTCTCCCGGAGATCGCAAGAGAGCCAGAGTATGAGGATTGGCGTGGATGATGAAGAGGGCTCCGGCTCCATGAAGGAGTTCGGCCACCCCGTCAAAGCGGTCGACCGTTCCCAGAAATGTCGGGCTGGCCCCGACAAAGCAGGCGACATCCGGACCAAGGCTTTCGGCAATGGAAGCCGGGAGCGTACGTCCTGACTCGAGCGGCACTGTCCTCACCCGGACGGACATTCCCTCAAGGTAGGTCGCAACGACTGCCCGACATCCCGGATCGATTCCTTCAGAGAGGAGAACCACTGAGCGCTCTGTTTCCCGGATGGCCACCAGAACGGCCTCGGCCAGGGCCGTCGCTCCGTCGTAAAGAGAGGCGTTGGCAAGATCCATGCCGTAGAGTCTGGCGATGGCTGTCTGGAATTCAAAAATTGCCTGAAGAAGTCCCTGGGAGGCCTCGGGCTGATAGGGCGTGTAGGAGGTCAGGAACTCGCCTCTTCCGATCAGCGAGGAAACCGCCGCGGGGATGAAATGGTCGTAGGACCCTGCTCCTCTAAAGACAACCGCCCGACCTGCGTGAAGGTTCCGTTTTGCCCGGGACGAAAACCATTCCAGAAGGGTGCGTTCGTCGCATCCCTCTCCGAGCCGGGAAAGATCCGGCAAGCCGGATGCCGGCATCGACTGGGCATAGACGGACAACAGGTCGTCAAGGCCTTCCAAGCCAAGGAGATCAAGCATTTCCCGAGTCTCTGCCGCGGTATGGGGAATAAAATCGGCCATCGCCTCAGTGCCCCCCCCCGGCCCCGGAAACCAGAAGGGCCTGGTATCCTTTCTCGTCAAGGAGGGAGTTCCACTGCGCGGGATCATCCACGCGGAGTTCGAAGATCCAGCCGGCCCCATAGGGATCTGAGTTTACCAGGGCAGGATTTGATTCGATGGCGCTGTTTACCGCCACGACCTCTCCTCCCATGGGAGCATAGATCGAA
>JAJZGM010000063.1 GCA_021828525.1 Nitrospirota bacterium
GATGCCATCATCCTGGCCGACGTCGTGGAACACGTCGAGAATTCGGCCACTCTTCTGAAGCGTTATGTCCCCTTTCTTTCTTCGAACGGTGTCATGGTCCTGTCGGTTCCCAACATTCGGTACCACGAAGTCCTGGAGGGGCTGGCCCAGGGTCGGTTCGACTACCAGGAACAGGGGATCCTCGACCGGTCTCACCTGCGATTCTTCACTCGGAAAACCCTTGTCGAACTTCTGGAATCGGCCGGGCTCCAGGTGGAAACGATCGCGGCCAATGTCTCTTCCGAATATGGACGGATGGCGGAAGAACTCGCGGGACAATCCCATTCCCGGATCGATATTGATCTCGGACCGATCGTTTTGAAGAAACAGTCACCCGATGAGATCAGGGATCTTTTCGTCATGCAGTTTTTAGTGACCGCCCGGCGGAAGGTCTACGGGATCATCGAGAAGGTCGACGATCTCATGGGTTCGGGGCTCACTGACGGGATCTGTGAGATCCTGCAGGAAGCGTTGGCCGACACGACTCTGACATTTGCCGAAAGGGGAGAGGCAGAGATCAAGCTTGGAGAGGTTCTCTCGAGATCGGGAGACCTCGACGGGGCTCTGGCCGCTTTCTCCCGGGCCGCTACCATGGTGGGGGACGAGAGGCCCTTTCAGGGACGGGGGGTCATCCAGCTTCTGAAAGGCAACTTCAATGAATCCCTGTTGGACTTTAAAAGGGCCCATGAACTCAACCCCAGGGCCTACGGGGCCCTGGCGGGATTCGGCATGGTCTGCCAGGAGACCGGACAGTATGACGACGCTGTCTATTATTACGACCAGTCGCTTGGAATAGAGATCGAACAGGAGGATATCCTCCGGCTCATGATCGAATCGGCCCAGGCCATCGGAAGGTCGGACCTGGCCCTGGCCCGGACCGCGGAATTTCTCTCCCTTCATCCTTTCAAATCCGGAATCAAAAGCCTTTATGCCCGGATGCTTGAAGAAAGCGGCCATATCAATGAATCCCTGTCCCAGGCCCAGGAGATCCTGTCCAGGGATTCGAAAAATCCGATTGCCCGCGAGATCCTCTCCCGCCATGAGGTTCTGGTGGCCTCTCCCTTCATAAGCGAGGATTGAGGTGCAGGGGAAATGTCTTGTGATCCAGGAGGCCCGGTTGGGAGATCTCATCCAGACGATCCCCCTGATGAACGACCTGTCCCGTTCCGGGTACCGGACGGTCCTTCTTGTCCGCCCCGGCGTCGCCTCTGCGGCGAGGGGACTTTCGGTTGCGAACGAAGTCAGGGCCTGGCCTTCCTTCGGTGATCCAGCCGTGGAGATGCCGCTGGCCAAAAGACTTATGGAGGCGCGGGGCTTCATCGCGTCTCTTCGCCGGGAAAACTTTGAAAGGGTGGTGGTGATGAACCACCACGGCACAGGAATTCTCCTGGCCCGTCTTCTCGGAATCCCGGTATCGGGTTTCGAGCGGATGCTTGACAGGAAGGAGAACTCTGGTGATTCCGGGCTCCTGTTCGGGTGGCCGGGGTACCTAGTGGCCTCCTCCCGGGGAATCCGGGGATTGAACCGGATCCACCTCTCTGACATGTGGAGGGGGTTTGCAGGCCGGCAGCCCGGCCCTCCTCCAGGGGGATCGAAGAGACAGTCTGCCGGTCCCGTCGCGGTTGTCCTGGGGGGTCGAAGCCCCTACAGGCGTTGGGAGCCTGAGGCGATTCTTTCCCTTGTCCGACATATAAGGCGACTTGACGGCGGAGAGGTGGTGCTCACCGGTGGTCCGGAGGATGAGGCCCTGGGAGCTTTCATCGAACGGGAAGGGGGGCAGGGAGTCAGAAATCTGGCGGGAAAAACGGATGTGGAGGGTCTCCGAGCGGTTTTGGCAGGGGCCGGAGTGGTGGTTTCGCCGGATACAGCTCCCCTTCATCTTGCAGCAAGTCTGGGAGTTCCAACGGTTGGTCTTTTCTTCGCTGGGGCCCTGTTTTTTGAAACTGGCGCCTTCCGGGACGGGGCTGTTTCGGTGGTCTCGTCGATGGAGTGCTATCCCTGCGCAGGCGAAGGAGCGTCCTGTCCGCATCGCTCCTGCAGGGATGCTCCTGGACCGGAGGCTCTTGCCTGGCTCATCGCGGGGGTCAAGAGAGGGGAAAGGGGGATGGAGCTTGTGGCGAAACTTCCCAAGGCTCTTCCGGGAGCCGAAATCTGGGAGGCAATGGCCTCTCCCTCCGGCCTTCTTCAACGGGTAATAAGCCCTAGGGAACTGACCCGGGAGCGAATTCTGGCCCGTCTCCTGAGACGATTTTACTGGAGATATCTCTCCTGCGGGGAGGATCTTCCCGATCTTTCCCGCGAGCTTGTGATGGAGGGAGGGGAAGGGAAGGCCGCCATCTCAGGGGAAGCCGGGAACGTGCCGCTCTCCGTCTGGCTCAACCGACTCGAACAAGGGGTCGACCTCTATGTCCATCTCAGGGAAGCGGAACTTCGGGGCGCTCAGCGGGACAAGCTCGTCGACCGGCTGGCCTCGGACTTCCCCATGATGTGGCCACTTTTGCATTTCCTGGAGTGGGTCGAAGGGGGACGCGGCCCTGTCCGTCCCCTTGTCGCGGCCGCAGAAATGCTGGTTCGGGAAGCCGCCGAAGCGGCGAGACTATCGGTGTCGGGTCCGGGGAGAGGCTTTCGGCATAAGGAGAGGATCCATGTGGCAATTTGACGAAGATATCTTTCAGAAAAACCTTGAGACCTTTGGAAAAGGTCCGATGAGGGAGATTCTCGTCCGCCCCGACAGAAATCGGGAACGGTGGGAAATCCTCTCCAGCAAAGAGGGCTCTCCCAGCCTTTTGTGGGACAACACGAGTCTCCACAGCCGGTACGACCCCGTCACCGAGGGGGAACGGTGGGCCGACGGCGCCATGTCCGCCCTCGAAAATTCTCCCCCGGGTGTTCTGGTCATGGGACTGGGTCTGGGGTACCATCTTTTCTCGCTTCTCAAACGCTTCCAGGGTTCCGTTGTTCTCTTCGAACCGATCCCGGACATTCTCCGGGCCTCCTTTCGCCTTTTCCCCTGGTATCTCTTCAGGGAGCGCCTGTCCTTTTTCACCGATCCATCCGGGACGCGGGAGCTTCCCCGAGGGTATGTGGTCCTCTCCCACGCTCCATCCGAAAAGGTTCGCCCCGACCTTTACCGGTCTGTCCGGAAGATCTATGAAGGGGGGGAGTCTCCCTGGAGCTACCAGCTCCGGGTCCTCGTCATTTCACCGGTCTCCGGAGGATCCTACCCCATTGCCCGCTCGGTCTATCGCTCCCTGATCCGAATGGGACACCGGGCCAGCTTCTTCGATTCCGCCGTCTTTGAGAGCACGCTCAGGGCCATCGGCACCCAGACAAGGATCGACCTCCATCGGGCCCAACTCAGAGGCCTGTTCCAGGGATTTCTGTCAGAGATGATCCTGGCCAGGATCATCTCTGACAAGCCGGACCTGGTCATCGGCCTGGCCCAGTCTCCCCTTCCGCCGGAATTGATCGAGAAAATACGGGAGATGGGGGTGCCGGTCGCCTACTGGTTTGTCGAGGACTTCCGGATTGCAACTTATTGGGAGCGGATCGCCCCCCTCGTGACCAGTTTTGCCGTGATCCAGAAGGAGGAATGGATTCCCTCCCTCGAAGCCCGGGGACTTTCAAATGTCCTGTACCTTCCCACCGCGGCAGATCCGGAAGTCTTCACGCCGGACCCTGTCCCCGGAGAGGAACCGGACCGATATTCGGCCCCTTTGGCCTTCATGGGGGCCGGGTATTACAACCGTCAGCACTTTCTCCGCCACCTGGTCGATCTGGGCCTTTCCATCTGGGGTGCCGACTGGGACCCCGACGATCCGCTCTTTCGCCATGTCCGGGAGGAGGGGCGGCGGATCACACCTTTTGAGGCCGCCCAGATCTACCGGAATTCCCCCATCAACCTGAATCTTCACTCCTCGGTCTATCACAGGGGGGTGAACCCCGACGGGGATTTTGTCAATCCACGGACCTTCGAGATCGCGGGTTGCGGAGGATTCCAGATTGTCGATCGCAGGAGCCTCCTTGCAGAAGTCTATGAACCAGGAGAGGAGATCGCCGTTTTTGACGACGAAGACTCCTGCCGGAAACTTGTGAAACATTACCGCTCCCATGAAGGGGAGCGACGGGAGATGGCCTCCCGGGCCCTGGCCCGGACACTTCGAGAACACACAATCGACTGCAGGATGGAGCAGTGGCTTTCTGTCCTTTTCGACCAGGGATTTCGTCCGAAGAACACCTTTTTCCCTGGGCGTCAGGATGTCGACTCTCTTATGGCCGATGCCGCCGGGGATCCCGAGCTTTCAGGCTTTCTCGACCGTTTCCGGAGTCTGGGAACGGTGGACCTGGAGGATCTCGAACGAGGAATCCGTCTCCGGGAGTCCCCCATCAGCGAGACCGAAGCCGCCGTTCTTCTGTTGCGTGAATTCGTCAGGGAGGTCGGGGCATGAAGGAAGGAAGGCGAAGGATCCGGAGAAGAGAGACCCCTGTCTCCCAGGACCCCGCTATCGGATCCATTCTTGTGATCGCGATGACGCGCATGGGAGATCTTTTTCAGCTGGCCCCGATGGCATCGGCCCTCAGGGAGAAACATCCGGGGAGCCGCATCGGGCTCGTGGCCTACAAGGAGTTCGGGGAGACGGCGGCAGGCCTCTCCCTGTTCGATGATCTCTTTCTTGTCGATGGAAAGGCCATCCGACAGAGGGTATATGACGACCGGATTTCCTGGAGCGAGAAGATTGCCATGGTCCGGTCGATGTGCAGCGACTGGAACTTAAGGGACTATGACCTGCTGATCAACCTGACCCCGAACCGGATCGGGACGGTCATCGGCTATCTCGTCCGGGCCAGGGAGGTCCGGGGAGTGGTCATGACGGGGGACGGGTTCCGGGCCTTTTACGATCCCGCCATCGCTTACTTCGGCATGATGGTCAGAAACCGTCTCTACAACGACTCAAATCTGGTCGACCTCTTTCTTCGGATTGCCCGGGTTCCGCCGCCCAGAAGTCTTGTTCTTCCCGAAAAGATGGAGCTTTCAGGCCCGGGACTTCCGCCGGGACGCCGGTGGATTGCCGTTCAGACCGGAGCCTCGGTCGCCTTGAAGAGATGGCCGGAAGAGTCCTTCGTCCGGATGATCGCCCACTTCCTCTCCCGATCTCCCAGGTCGGGAGTCGTCCTGGTGGGGGCCGGGGAGGAGGATGTGGCACGAAACAGGCGCATTGTCGCGGCGCTTGAAGACCGGTGGAGCTCCGGCCGGATCCTGAATCTCACGGGCCAGACCTCTGTCAGGGAATTGGCCGGTCTTCTTCGTTTGGTCTCGCGGCTCGTGTCGAACGATACGGGGGCCATGCATGTCGCGGCGGCCATGGGAACTCCCGTGGTGGCCCTTTCCTTTGCGAATCTTTTTTATCCGGAGACGGCACCTTACGGAGAAAACCATGTGGTCCTCCAGAGCCGGAAATCCTGTGCTCCATGCGGGATCGATGCCCAATGCCTGAATCCGGTCTGCCGTGAGGATATCGATCCCGAATGGCTTGCACAGCTCGTGGCGTACCTGGAGGAGAGTCCTTCCGCCGGAGGGACTTTCCGGGAGAATGTGGCGAGATTCCTGGCAAGCCATTCCCCGGGTCCCCAGCTTATGGTTGCGGTTTCGGGGTGGGACGGCCAGGGCCGCCTCCGATATCGCCCCGTTTCAAGACCCCCCATGGGTCTTCCGGACCTTTTCCGGAGCCTCTACCGCCAGGTCTGGGGAATGGAGCAGGAGAGCCTCCTTCTGGACTGGGGGACGGAGTGCGACATTCTGTCGGAGGACTATGATATTTTCAACCTTCCCCGTCATGTCTGGGAAGAGCTTAGAAATGCCCACCTTGAACTCGGAGGTCTTTTCAGGGAAGGGGAAAGCCTCTGCGGGATGATACGTGACCGGGTGGAGGAGGGGATTCCCGGGGAGGGGGAGCGACGGGACCTTGAAGATAAAACACGGGAGCTTGAGTCCATCGATGTGAGAATCCAGGAACTTGGGTGGGTGGCCCCCACCGTCGCCCCCATTGCAACCCTTTTCGAGATCGAGAAGGGGTCAGTGGCCATCGAGGATCCCATGCGCCTTTTAGAGATGATCCGTGGGGTGGAACAGGTTTACAGGGCCTCGCTTTCAAGAAACGAACGTCTGATCCGTCTTGCAGACAGGTGGTTCTCATCCTTGGCTCCGGGGCTTTTCCCCGTTCGGGAGCGGGAGGAAATGCAGGTCCCTGTTCCGTGATGTCGGGACAGGCCAGGGCCGTCATGGCCAATATCGAGGAGGAAGAGATGGAGACAAAGGAAACTGGTATGAAGCAAGACATTTTTCTGGATGGGGAAAGCGTTGACCTGAAAAGGACGGATGGAGAATCCTGGGTTCATGCCCTGGACCGGCTCCTGTTACAGATTCCCAGCGGGAGGACCTTATCGGGGGTTCTTTTGAATGGAATGCCGGCGGCCAGACCTGAAATAGAAAAACTCGAGACGGGGGACTCCTTTCGTCTGGAGGTCCGGACGGACTCCCTGGAGGTTCTTCTGAAGGAGGTCCTGACGGATCTGGTGGCCCATCTGGATAGTCTCATGGTGGTTTTTCAGGAAATCGGGAACAATCTGCGACGAGGGAACCTCCAGGCGGTCTTCGCCCCCCGGGACAAGAACCAGCCCGATGGGGGAGTCTACATGCAGGGTCTTGAGGGCATGGTCGCCGCACAGGTTCTGGTGGAGGAAATCGGGCGCATCGAGACGCAATCGGGTCACGACAGTTTCCGGGTCTCTTTTATCGAGGAAACTGACCGCATCGAGTCCCTGCTTAACGGAATGCTCAAGGCTCAGGAGTCCCAGGACTGGATCCTCCTTGCCGACCTGGTCGAGTACGAAATCCTCCCGGTCCTGCAGCGCGGAAGGGTGAAAACCTCCCGGGCCCTGGGGATTGTTCTCGAGTCCTGGCGAAAGGGAAACCTGGTCGTGGCCTGACAATCCGATATTCCCGGAACACGACCTCTTTGGAGGTGGCAAA
>JAJZGM010000064.1 GCA_021828525.1 Nitrospirota bacterium
AGGGATTGTCGAATGTCGCGCAGGCCGAGAGGGAGAGGAGGCCGAGGATCCCTCCCGCCAGGAGCACCCGGATCTTTCCGGACAGTATTAATCTTTTCATAGATCCTCACTTTGGGACGTCGGGCACTATTCTCCCCGGTAGCCGAAGGGGCCGTTGTAATAAACGGTAATCGTTCCCATCGGGGTGTAGGTGGCCGGATAGTTGGACTGGTAGACCGGAAATCCCATGGCGAGACCCCAGGTCACCGAGAGGTGTTCGGTATCGGGCCAGGTCACCTCGATCCCGGGGTCGACCCAGAGAAAGCTCCAGGCCGGTGCATTCGCGGGTCCAAAGAGAAGGTTCTGACCCGTCTGGCTTTCTCCGAAGAACTCAAGGACATACCCTGCTCCCCATTTGTCGTTCAAGACATGTTCGAAGGCCCCCGAAAACCAGACAAGATTTCCGTTGACGACAGACTGGGCCTGGGGAGTCGTCACGAGTCCGTTGTTGAAGGTGAACCCTGTTCCGACCTGGGTCGGGTTCTCGATGATATCGCCCAGCTGAAGATAGAGCATGAAGGGCTTGAAGTGCTTGCGCATGATCATGTAGATCGCCTCGTTAAAAGTTCCGTCTCCGGTCTGGTCCTCTCCGTAAAGCCGGGGGTTGAGGGTGAGAAAGTGGCCGGTGGGGAGTGTGAACTGATATTCGAGGGTCAGGGCCGGCCTGGCCCAGAAATGAAATGGATCTGCGTCGTTGGTGAGCTGCTGCTTGAGCCAGACCAAGGTGTCCCCCATGCCGAAGGCGTTGACCGTGGTCCCGGCAGGAGCGGTCGGGGCACTCGCCTGGTTGGAAATGAAAGGGATGGAAATGTCGAATTCCCAGTTTTTGATGAGTCCGATGGAGAGGCGTTGTGTCATGGCCAGTGAAGCCATGCCCAGGCTCGGGTCGAGATAGTCGAACCAGTAGGGCTCGTAGAAGAAGGATCCCACCGGTTCGACCTCGGCCGTTCCCGTGAACATGGGGCCGCTCGTGTTGGGACCCCAGGAGAGATAGTGGGGGGCCATCTCGGAAAGATCGGGAATGAGGTCTCCGTTGACATCCTGGGGTCCCTCTGTGGATTCGCCGGCCTGGACGGGAGGGGAGAGAACTCCCCCAAAAATGATTGGGAGAAGGACCATGATCAGGAGAAGGCGCATCGGGTGACACAATCCAGGGGAGTAAGAGGGCAAGACGGCTCCTTAGAAAGTCCTGGCTGCATTTTTCATATGTGATACTTAGTCCCATATGATAGAAGATATCGTAAGTGTCCCCTCGATGAAAGTCAAGACGGTCCTGTCTTATTTTTGATAATGAATATTATTATCATTTTCTCTGAGTGGTTCGTATTTGTCAACTCCTGATTTCCGGAAAAATAACACGGGAGACGGAAGAGGGGGTTTTTTGCGAAAAACGGTCAAGACCTGTCAGAAGTGACTCTTGAAAGAGGGATGAAAATTCTCAAGAATCAGAAAAGAGAGAACACTCATTCCGGTCCGGAGAATCAGAAAAGGAAGGAGCCGCATGAAAAAAGGGCAGAAATCATCCCAGGAATCTCCCCGCTTCTCCATCACAGGTCCCCTGAGCTTTTCCGACCAGATCGCCTTCGACCAGTTCGTTCTGGCCATCGAGCGAAACTTCCTCCTCCACATCACGGCCGGTCTCAACCTGATTGTCGTGGGACTTGCGATGTTCCGATTTTTCAGCCGGAATCCCAGTGATTTTTATGTCGGAATCGGGATCGGGGCCTTTGGGATCTCCTTGCTGGTGATAGGGAAGGGGACATCCGATTTCTTGCGCATGAGGCGGGACCTTGCCCTGATGAAGACGATGATCCAGGCCCACCGTTCCGCCCCGAGCACCCTTTCGAATGCCGGGTGAGCGGAGGGCGATTCCCGCCTCCCGGTTGCCCCCCCGTCCCATCCGTCCTAAAATAGGAAAAAAGGCCGTTAATCATTCCGCAAGGGGGGTTCCATGACTTCAGTCTCCATGACAGAAAAAGAAGATCCAACCGTCTCCGACGACCCCCTGACCATCGCCGGAATCACCTTTCGTTCCCGCCTGTGGATCGGAACCGGGAAGTACCGATCCTTCGAGGAGACCCGGAAGGTCATTCTCGAGTCCGGGGCGGACGTGGTGACGGTGGCGGTCCGCCGGGTCAACATCCTTAAGAAGGACGAGCCGAACCTCCTTGACTACCTGCCGCCGTCGGAGTTCCGGATCCTTCCCAACACCGCCGGATGCTATACGGTGGAGGAGGCTCTCCGCTATGCGCGTCTGGCCCGGGAGGCGGGGATTTCCCCCCTGGTCAAGCTCGAGGTGATCGGCGATCCGAAGACCCTCTTTCCGGATGTGGTGGGTCTTGTGGAGGCGGCAAGGATTCTGGTCCGGGAAGGATCGATCGTCTTTCCCTATACCAACGACGACCCGATCATTGCCAAAAAACTGGCCGATGTGGGATGCGCCGCCGTCATGCCCCTGGCCGCACCCATCGGATCGGGACTCGGTATCAGAAACCCCTACAATCTCCGGATCATCCAGGAGACGGTCCCCCTTCCTGTCATCGTGGATGCGGGGGTGGGATGCGCCTCCGATGCCGCGATCGCCATGGAGATGGGGGTGGACGGCGTTCTCATGAATACGGCAGTGGCCGAAGCCAGGGACCCGGTGCTCATGGCCCGGGCCATGAAAAATGCCATCCAGGCCGGGAGAGACTCCTTCCGGGCAGGGAGAATGCCACGGAGACTCTACGCCAGTGCGTCGAGCCCCCTGTCGGGAATGCTGGGCTCCTGATGCCGGAATCCCGGCCTGCGGAGATCCTGGGCCCGCTCCTCTATGTGACCCCTGAGGACTTTCCCATGAAGGATCTGGTTCTTCGGGCCATCGAAGGAATGCGGGGGGGGATCACCTCCGTCCAGCTCCGGAGAAAGGCGGCCTCCGGTTGGGAATTTTCAGAACTTGTCCGCCTTTTCCGGGAGAATGTTCCGGCCGGCTTTCCCTGGCTTGTGAACCGGCGGATGGATTTCGCCTTGGGGGGACGGGCTACGGGACTTCATCTTCCTGCCGCACATCCCCCGATCGCAAGAGTTCGGGAGCATCTCCCGCCTCCCTTCCTGGTCGGGGTGTCGGTCCACTCCCTGGCCTCGGCTCTTCAGGCCGCGGAGGAAGGGGCCGACTACCTGATTGCAGGGCCGGTCTTCGAGACGCCCTCCAAGCGTCCCTTCGGACCGCCGGTCGGTCTTGCCACCCTTCGGGAGATCGTCCGGCGTGTCCCGGTTCCCGTCTGGGCCATTGGCGGAATCGGGGCGGAAGAGGCTCCCCGGATCCGGGAGACCGGGGCCTTCGGAATGGCGGTCATGGGGGCCCTCTCCTACACTCCCGACCCGGTGGCCGCCGCCTTCACCCTGAGACGGGCCTGGCTCCGTGGGTAGGGAAAGACGGGGCATTCCGTGGATTTTTCTCATCTCTGTCCTGGTTCTTCTCCCTCTCCGGGCGGCAGCGGGGTCTTCGGCCGGATCCGGGGGAGGGTCCCTCTCCCTTCCCCAGGGAGGACTCCTTCTCCTGCTCCTTCCGGAGAAGGCCCCTGTCCGCACGCTCTCCCTCGAAGGCCGGCGGATCTTCCTCTTTCCCTGGAAGGAGGAAGGGAAATCCGGGAAGCCCCGCCGTTTCAGGGCAGCCCTGGTGGGGGTCGACTTTTCCCGTTCCCCGGGTCTGCTTCGCCTGGACCTGGACCGGTCCGACGGAAAATCGGAGCAACACTTTCTTCGGGTGACGTCCCGCTCCTTTCAGGTCTCACGGCTCACCGTGGCCCGCTCCTTCGTGACGCCCCCGGCCTCGCTCCTTCACCGCCTCAGACGGGAACGCCGGATGATTGCCCTGGCCCTGTCCCCTCCCGATGCCCCCCTGCGCTTCCACCGGCCCTTCCTGCCTCCCCTTGAAGGAAAGGTGACCCACGATTTCGGGGCCTATCGATTCCTGAACGGACATCCGATGGCCCGCCATTCCGGAGAGGACATCGACGTTCCCCAGGGAACGCCGGTCCGGGCGGCCAATGACGGCGTGGTAAGGCTGGCCGGCTCTTTTTACTATGACGGAAACATGGTGATTCTGGACCATGGAGGAGGACTTCTCACGGAATACCTGCACATGTCGGACATCATGGTCCGGCCGGGGGAGAGGGTCCGACGGGGCCAGGTGATCGGCCATGTCGGACACACAGGTCGCGTGACCGGACCGGTCCTCCATTACGGGGCCGTTCTCCACGGGGCCCATGTCAATCCGATGCTCCTCCCCGGCCTTCTTTCGGGGGCGGTCACATTCGACGGGGTCGAACGATGACGGGAGATCCCTGGTCTTTTGCGGGAATCGACCCTTCTGGCGGGGCCGGTCTTTTCCAGGACCTTCGTGTTTTCCAGAGCCTGGGATTTCGTGGCAAGGGGGTTCCGACCTGCCTGACCGTCCAGAATCTGGACGGCGTCCGAGGGGTGGAGCCGGTGAGGGAAAAGGTTTTCTCAGCCATGATCGAGACGCTGGCCGAAGAAACCTTGCCTGCCTCCCTCAAGATCGGCCTTCTTCCGCTCTCCCTCTGCGGCGTTCTCGAGGGGTTTATCGCCTCCCTTCCCGCCGGGGTCCTGACCGTCCTCGATCCGGTCTACCGTTTTGGTGCGGGGGGGGCAATGACGGGGCCGGAGGAATATCGGGGCCTGGCCAGGATCCTTTTTTCCCGGGTCTCCCTGGTGACCCCCAATCTTCCCGAGGCCCAGGAGCTTGCCGGATGGTCCATGGAGCGGTACCCCGAGGACCTCTCCCTCATGGCCCGAAGGATCCATGAACAGTACGGGGCTCCGGCCATCCTTCTCAAGGGAGGGCATTTCGCGGAGAAAGGACCGAAGGTCGATCTTTTCTGGACCCCGCTGGAGGAGCGCCTCTACACCCACCCGGAGAAGGCCGTCGGTCGCATCCACGGGGGAGGCTGCACCCTGTCGAGCCTCGTGGCCGGCCTTTTCCTGAAAAGGAATGACTCCTCCCTCGAGCCCCTTGTCTTTGAAGCCCTGGAGCTCTACCAGAGGCTTCTGGACACAGTCGCGGGAACGCCGGGACGTGTCCTGGATCCGGATCGGCTCCGCCCGGGAAGGCCGGACGGACCTTCCTGACAGGGGCGGGGATCAAGGCCTGATCCCTCAGCACCCGCCAGCTTCTTCTGCTATAATGGTCGGATACGATTTCCTTAAAGGGGGATCCCTCTCCCCGATTTCTCAATTCCAGGCGCTGGCTTCATCAAGAAAGGTCGGAAATCATGGGTTTCTCGGTTTCGGTCAAGCGGACATTTGCCGCTTCCCACCGGATCGATGGATATCCGGGACTCTGTGCCCGGCTTCATGGCCACAACTGGACCATCGAAGCGGTCTTTGCGACAGACCGGCTAAACAACCTTGGCATGGCGGTGGACTTCCATGAGATCGAACGGCGCCTTGATCCGCTTCTTCTCGAAGTGGATCATACCCACCTGAACGACCACCCCTTTTTTTCCGACAAAAGCACGACCGCCGAGAATATCGCCCTCTTCTTCTATCGAAGACTTTCCTCCTCGCTGGACAGGGAAAAGGCGGAGGGACTCAAGCTCTGCCAGGTCTCCGTCTGGGAGATGGAGGGCTACCGCGCAACCTACGAGGAGACCTGATGGCCGAGGGGGAGGACAGGACGCTCCTTGAGGTCCGTCATCTTTCGGTCCTGATCGAGACCCGCGAAGGGATGATCCGGCCGGTTTCGGATGTCTCCTTCGCCATCGGGCGGGGCGAGGCGGTGGCCCTTGTGGGGGAATCGGGATCCGGAAAGACCCTGACGGGACTGTCTGTCCTCTGCCTCTTTCCGCCCGGGGCAACCGTTCCTTCCGGAGAGATCCTCTTCGAGGGGCAGGATCTTTTAAGGCTTGATGCTGCGGCCCTCAGAATGATCCGGGGACAACGGATCTCCATGATCTTCCAGGAGCCCCAGAGCGCGCTCAATCCTGTTTTGACCATCGGGACCCAGATAAGCGAGCTCTTCAAGAGCCATACCGACCTTTCCGACTCCCAGGTGAGGGAGAGGGTGACAGAACGCCTTCGTTCGGCCGGTCTTCCCGATCCGGAGCGGGTCTTCAAATCCTATCCCCACCAGCTTTCGGGGGGAATGCGACAACGCGTCATGATCGCCATGGCGATCGCCCTCGACCCGCATCTGGTGATCGCGGACGAACCCACCACCGCCCTTGACCCGACAATCGCCCTTCAGATCCTGGCCCTCCTCTCCTCGATCCGGGAGAGCCGGACAAAGGGGCTTCTCTTCATTTCCCATGACCTGGCCCATGTGCGGAGGGTTTCGGACCGGGTGCTGGTGATGTATGCCGGACGGATCGTCGAGGACACTCCGGCCCCCCGCTTCTTCGGGAACGGTCCTCTCCACCCCTACAGCCGGGCCCTTCTCTCTTCGCGCCCGTCCGGAACGGGAGGGACCGGCCGGGAGACCCCGCTTCCGGCCATTCCGGGACAGGTCCCTCCCCTGTGGAACCTGCCCCCGGGATGCGCCTTCGCCCCCCGGTGTCCCCGTGCCGATGACCGGTGCCGGACCGATCAGCCTCCCTGGCAATCCGAAGGGGCGTCGGGGGCCCTTTGTTTCTATCCCGATCTCTCTTCCCCGGGAGCCCCCCAACATGTCGCCTGAGACCTCTCCACTCCTGGAAACCCGAGGGCTTGTCCGGGAATTCGATCTTCCCGGCGGAGGGCTCTTCGGACGACGCAAGACCCTGACCGCCGTCTCCGACGTCTCCTTTTCCATCGGACAGGGAGAGATCCTGGGGCTTGTCGGCGAGTCGGGATCCGGAAAGACCACCATCGGCCGCATGGTCATGCGCCTTTTGGATCCGAC